>JBIKWS010000789.1:0-2604 GCA_044356195.1 Cyanophyceae cyanobacterium | reverse complement strand
CATCGCGTCCTTCTGCCGACGGAAATCCGTGCAACCGGTCTCGATGGAGCGCACGAGCCAGTTGGTGACGGTGCAGGAACTGGTCTCGTTGGACCACGGGCTCTCGATCGTGCCCGCCATGGCCCGTGACATTGATACGAGCCAGACCCGGGTCTATCGGTCGTTCACTGGGGACCGACCCCAGCGCACGGTGGCGCTGGGCTGGAATCCGGAGCGCCCGATCAGCGAGGCCACGCAGGCGTTCATGAAGCACGTGAGGGAGCGGTCGGTGACGAAGGCGGGTTCCAGAGCCTCCTTGCGAAGTCCCAGAACACGGACTTGACGGACGGCGGGCGCATTCCTAGCGTTCGCGCCCTGTGGTGGTGGCCGTAGCTCAATGGTAGAGCTCCAGATTGTGGTTCTGGTTGTTGCGGGTTCGAGTCCCGTCGGTCACCCCAACCTCCCATTCCTCTTCGTTCCACCCTTGGGTCTTCCGCACTGAGTTCCTGACTTTCGATCGACGCGGTCCCATTTTCTTTCGCGGATGCATTTCTGGTGGAGTCCCGCCGACTCCGTTTCCCATCTCGAGTCCGAACTGACGCGCGCCTTTCCGGGCCGTTCCCTGCTGCGCCCGGCTGCGGGTTTCGTTGGCGTGGAAGCGGTGGACGCGGCGAGTCCGCCGGTGATGGCCTTTGCCGCGCAGACGTTACCGGAGGCCTCGGTGGTGACGATCCCGTCGATCCGGTCCGTGGCGGACGTTCTCGTGGATCGGATCGTGGATGGGTTTCCCGAGGTGGGTCCGTGGCGGTTGCATGTGGTGCCGTGTTTTGGTCAGGGAACGGCAGGCGAACATCGGTGTGCGCTGATTGAGGAAGCAGTCATCGAAGGGGTGCGGAAACGTCGGCGGTCGCGACTGCGGCATCGACTCACGGAACCGGGGCCGGTGGCCGTGAATGAGTCGTGGATCCAGCTGTTGTTGGTGTCGCCGGAATCCGGGGTGCTTTCGGTGGCGTGTGCGCCGGCCGCGCATGCGTGGCGTTCCGGGTTGGTTCCGGTTCCGGCGGGGCGCATTCCCGTGGCCGTGGACAAGTCGGCCCCGAGCCGGGCGTTTGCGAAGCTGGTGGAATCGGAGATCCGACTAGGGGAACGCATCCAATCAGGGCAAACAGTGGTGGACCTGGGGGCGTGCCCGGGTAGTTGGACTTACGTGGCGGTGCGACGTGGCGCGCGGGTGATTTCGGTGGACCGGACGGAACTGCGCGAGGACCTGATGCGGAATCCCGGGGTGAAGTTCCATCGGGGAGACGCCTTCACGTTTGAACCGCCGGAGCCGGTGGACTGGTTGGTGTGCGACGTGATCGCGGCCCCGGATCGGAGCATGGGGTTGGCAATCGACTGGGTGCGGAAGGGATGGGCGCGGCGGTTCGTGGTGACGATCAAGTTCAAGGGCGTGGAGGAGTACGCGAAGCTGGACCGGTTGAAGGTGGAGTTGGCACCGCTGTGTGGGGAGTTCCGCTTGGCGCGGCTGTGCGCGAACAAGAACGAGGCGTGTGTGATGGGAAGTTGCCAGTTGCCAGATTCCAGTCTCCAGAACTGACGTTGGCTACGTATGACGAGGTCACGAGGCAGGCCAGGGGGAGTTACCAGAATCCAGTGCATCCGGGGTACGCCGGAGGCGTTGCAGCCGATAGCCAGCCTCGTGACCTCGGCTGCGTGTGCGGGGGATGGACGGTGTGGAGCGGCGGGGAGTAGGGTGGCCCCATCATGCGAGGGATGCTCGGTTGGATGATGTCGGCGGTGGTGCTGATCACACGGTTGGTCGCAGAGGAGGTGAAGTTTCCGGATCCGGTGCGGGTGGCGCTGTGGCCGCAAGGGGCTCCGGATGGTTCGGGTGGAGTGAACCCGGAGGAGAAGCCTGCGATGACGGTGTATCGCCCGGCGCAGCCGAATGGCATGGCGGTGGTCATCTGTCCAGGAGGGGGGTATGGCGGGTTGGTGACCGGGGCCGAGGGACAAGGCATTGCCCGGTGGCTGTATGACTCGGGCATCACGGGAGTGGTGCTGGAATACCGGTTGCCTGGCGGGCGGGCGATGGTGCCATTGATCGATGTGCAACGGGCAATCCGGTTGACGCGGCATCATGCGGCGGCGTGGGGATTGGAGACGAACCGGGTGGGTGTGATGGGATTCTCGGCGGGTGGACATCTGGCGGCGACGGCGTCGACGCATTTCGACGCAGGGAGTGCCACGGCGAAGGATGTGGTTTCGAGGCAGGGGTCGCGGCCGGACTTTGCAGTGCTGGTGTATCCGGTGATCTCGATGGGCCCGCAGGGGCATGGGGGTTCGAGGCAGAATCTGTTGGGAACAAATCCGCCGCCGGCACGGATCCGGTGGTTCTCCTGCGAGGAGCAGGTGAAGACGAATACGCCGCCGGTCTTCCTGGCGCACGCGGTGGATGACCGGGCGGTGACGATCGAGAACAGCCGGCTGTTCGCGGCGGCGTTGAAGGCGAAGGGCGTTCCGCACCGTTTGCTCGAGCTTCCGGACGGCGACCACGGGTTGAATGGCTACAAGGGCGCGTCGTGGGATGCGTGGCAGCGGGAGTCACTGGCCTGGATGCGGGCG
>JBIKWS010000787.1:0-2610 GCA_044356195.1 Cyanophyceae cyanobacterium | reverse complement strand
AGTACGTCACGAAGTGCAGCTTGATGTCCTTCACCGTCTGGCGAAACCGGTCCAATCCCTCCTGCGGATTGGCCAGCAGCTCCCGACCCGGAATCACCAGCTTCCACTGGCTGTTCCAGACCGAGCGCCCGATCAGGCGGCTGTTGGTATACTGCGAGCGCTGGAGCGTTCCGTTGCCCGTATAGATCTGCGGCGAGAACCACGTTGCCGAGGGCACCGGACGGAACGCCTGGTGCTTCCGCAGCTCGAACAGCGGTTCCGAGAGCGAATCCGCCGACTGATAGAGCTGCTTCGTCGTGAACTGCGATCCGCCGATGTTGAACGGCATGGGGATGGCCAGGTCCTCGACCTGCCAGCTCCGGATCGTGCTCTGGTCCCCGAGCGGCGGACTGCGCATGGAATCCACACCCACAGGGATGAGGTACAGATCCGGTGTCCCGGCAAGGGCCAGCGGATCCAGGAACCAGGATCCGGGGTCCGTGGGCGAGACGCCACCACCGGCACCCACCGTCCCGGAATTCGCCGAGTTCATGGTCATGCCGCGATAACCTTCGAGCGCGATGCCCACCGAATGGATCTTCGTCGCAAAGGCGGTCGGACTGAAGTTCCCATCTCCGGCAGCCAAAGGCCGACCAAACAGGTTCTGGCCATCCGCAATCGTCGTCGAGAAGGTGAACACGAGTCCGGGCACCGGCAACCCGCTGCCATTGTCGATCTGCATGCAGTGCCGACGCACGTCCGCGTCCTGCAAGAGGTCACCGCGATACGCCTGGTTCAGCACGTCCTTCCACTTCGCTTCGCCATCCGTGCCCGGGAGGATCCGGTAATTCTCCGTGCGCAAGGAGACCGTGGTGCCGTAGGCATCCGGGTTGTTGAAGCCCAGGCGGCCGCGCAGGACCTCCCAGTCGGCCTTCATTTCGGCCAGTGCGCTGGACAGGCCCGGATCGCCGGTATTGCTGCCAGCGAACTGAGGCTCACCAGCCTTCATCATGCCCAGCGAGCGGGAAGACACGATGCGGTTCACGAAGTCCCGGCCCGTGCTGGTTCCCAGCAAACCGGTCTCGTAGTCGTAGGCATTGGCCGCCATCAAGGCGTAGCGCGAGGCCAGATCGAGCAGGGTCTTGTAGCGCTCGAGCTTCTCGTTGCGGAACACCCGGAAGGCGGCGTCCCGCGTCCGATACCCCTGCACGATGGACGCCGAATGCTGCCGGAAGGCCATCCGTTCGGCCTGGATGCGATCACCCTCGGCCAAGACGGCGCGCAGGGCACGCTTGGTCTCGTCGAAGGCGAGCATCGCCCCCTGGATCTCGTGATACTTCTTTTGGCTCTCCTCGACCATCTGGTTGAACTCATAAGTCCAGATTTCAATTTCCGAGTCCCGCTCCATGATTCCCAGAGTCTGGAATTCAGCAATCTGAACGGCCGTATCCTGCAATTCCCGGAGCGTCTTGGTGACGGTGTTTCGGAAGATCTGGATTTTGTCGCTCACCGACTTGGTCGTACCGCCGGCAGCCTTGAGGGCCGCGCGCCCGGCTGAGGTCAAATCACCTCCGGAGGCCACACCGGCAATGAATGTGCTGGGTAACGCCTCGGAAACGCCATCCGCGGTCAGGATGATGTCCTCCTTGATGGCATCCTGAACGATCTGGAAGATCTCATTGGCAAACTCGGCTTTGCGAACGATGAACTCCGAGGCCATGAGCCCCGCCTCCACGGCCCGGGCTCGCTCCCATCGCGCGTCATCCCGTTGGAAGTTATTGATATACTTTTGGAGGCTGGCGTTGTCGTTGGAGAGCGAGTTGATGATTTCGGCCAAAGCGCCATGCGCATCAATCTGGTTGTTGATCGCAATCTGAACCTTGCCAGGCGAAACCCGGAACCCCTTCCAATCGTCCGGCTTGGACTGAAACCCGTGCGGGCCCAGATTGAAACTGAAGAACAGACGTGGACGAACCGGATATGAATATTGTCCGTTCGTGACATCCACCACATCGGCGTTTGTCAGGACCGTCATTCCAAGCCCGTACTCGCGATCGGGACTGAACTGTCGGAACGTGATGCGAAAGTCCTGGGAGTTGGCGTAGTCGGGGGCGAGGTCCATCATCGGGAAGAACCAGGATTCCGCCGTGGAATAGTTCCATACGGTCGGAAAATCGATCTCCGCCGGATCCACGATCGAGAAGTTGATGAAATCTGGACCTGCATAACCCTGTTTGTAGGTCTTGCCCGGCCCGATGTCGTCGGGATACGGCGTGCCGTAGAGCTCGATCAAAGCGTTGGTGTAGGCGCGCTCCTGGCTCAGGATCGATGCCTGCAATTCCACCAGCGAGTCCTGCTCGCTCCGCATCATTCGCGTCACGTCCTTGGCATCGTCAAACGCGGAGACCGCATTCTGGAGCGCCAGGATCGCGCGCTGATAGATCTGTTCGAAATGCGTGCCGTTCTGGGCCGCACCGATCTGATTGGGATTGAGATCCAGGGCGAGGCCACCTTCAGAGATGCCCAGCGGCGAAAGTCCCCCTTCGCAATTGTCCACCGCCGTGTTCAACCCTGCCGCCAGAAGAGCCAATTCGCGCAATTCAGGCACCGTCGTCCGGTCCACCTTCTGGA
>JBIKWS010000786.1:0-2611 GCA_044356195.1 Cyanophyceae cyanobacterium | reverse complement strand
GCCGCAAAGGGGAGGAACGGTTGCGGGCGAATCGAAAGGTTTCTTACTGCAAGCCGCTCGTGATCCTGAGCCGCCCTTTCAGGGCTCCGGCACGACTCCGTCACGGATCCGCGGGGCGATGCCCCGGGCTGTCTTGGGTCGCCCCGTTGGGGCTGGAGATGCCACGACCGAAAGAAGCGAGGCATCCGCCCATCCCCCTTTGCGTCTTTGCGCCTTTGCGTCTTTGCGTGAGCCATTATTGCCAATGAACCATTGCGTCGCCCCTTGGAGATCACGCGAAGGTTGCGGCGTCCTCCAACGAAGCGCCGACGCCCGGAGGAAGGGTCGGATGGATTCCTCACGCCCGCTTCGCTCAAGACGCAAAGACGCCAAGAGATCAGGACCGGAAGAAGAAGGCATCCGCTGCCCCCGCGTGGACGATGCATCAAGGGGTGCGCGGTGTGGCAGGTGCCGTGCCGGAAGACGGGGTGTTCGTGCGGTTGCCCTCGGGTCGCCGGCCGGCGGGGCGCGGCGGGTTCTTCTGGAAATCCGCGACGTCGCGGGCGGCCTTGGTTTCCAGACCCGACTTCTCCAGAAAACCGAGGTCGCGGAACCAGTCGATGAACCGATCCTGCCACGTGCCGAACGGAATGCCGTTGCGATGGGTCAATCCGCCCGTCATGCGGGAACCGTCGGGCAACGGATCGCCGGGATGGCGGCCGTTGCCATAAAGGTGCATCTCCACGTTGGGCACGCCCGCGGACAGCATCGCCTGATAGTATTCCATCGCCCACAGCGCGTGCACCCGGTCCCCGCTCCCCGCCGACACCACGAACGCCGGCGGGACATCCGACGGAATGGTCGGGGTCGCCCCACGCGCGAACGGCGTGGGCCCGGGATACACGATCCCGACGAAATCCGGCCGTGACGAAACGCCCGCGAGGGGATCATCGGCGGAACGATGCGCCGCATCGAACTCGGGATATCCAAGCGCGGCGGGAGAGGAGAGCTCGGCTCCGGCGGAGAACCCCATGATCCCGATGCGCCGCGGATCGATCCGGAACTCCGACGCGTACGCGCGCACCAACCGGATGGCCTGCATGGCGTCGTGGACGGCGTCGGTCTTTGGATCGTAACCATCCTTCCGAAGCCGGTTGCGCAGGATGATCGTGGTGACGCCGTGGTTGTAGAAGAACGGGACGAAGTCGGCGGCCTCGGTGGCGACATTGAGCGTGTTGTGTCCACCACCCGCCGCGAGGATTACGGCGGCCCCCGTGCTGACCCCACCGTCGACGGTGTGCACCTCGATGGAGGGATTGTGGATGTTGACGATGCTGCTGATGCGGCCCGGCGCCGACTTGCTCAGGTTGTATTGCTCCGCCTCGTGCACGCGGTCGGTGCGGAGGAACGGCGAGCCGGGCGGGTACAACGGCAGAATGATACCGCCGGGAAGGATGGGTTGCGGCGCGTACGGGGCGGCGTTGGTCGGGCCCGGTTGGGGAACGCCGATCGGTGCGGGCAGTGGCAGGCGCTGCGCCGGAGGAGTGGTGGCATCCTGGGCGCGCAGGAGGGCGGCACCCGCCAACAGGCAGAGAATGACATCGCATCGGAATCGGGAGGACATGCCCGGAGGCTGCGGAGCCGGCGGCCTCCGGGCAAGGGGGGAGGGAGTTTGAAGATTTGATGCGTAGCTGCCGAGGTAACGAGGCAGTGCCAAGGGAAGTCGCCAGCCAGGATCGCCGGGTGGGGGCACCCGGCCTTCAGTTCGGGAACTGGGCTTCAATCTTCAAACTCCTCCCATCACCACAGCCTCCTGACGTCGGCTGCTACGATCGGAGGCGGCGGTCGGGGTGAGCTCACAGGAAACCGAGGTTCCAGTGGGCGGGGGTAGTGCCGAAGTTGGGGAGATTCGGGAACACGCTCGGCAGGCTGGCGGCGGGCACACCGAGCCAGGCGGCCAGGGTCGCCCCGTAGGCATCGATGGAAGTCGTCGGGATGATTGCACCACGCGAGCCGGAGTCGTCGTCGCCGCCGAGGGCGAGCGAAGGAAAGGTGCCGAACATGCGCCCGCCCCGGACGGCTCCACCGAGGATCAGGTGATGGTTGCCCCAGCCGTGGTCGGTGCCGACGCCGTTGGGCTGCAGGGTGCGTCCGAAATCGGAGAGCGTGAACTGCGTGACCTTGTCGGCCACACCCAGTTCCTCGGTGGCGGCGTAGAAGGCGGCCATCGCCTCGCCGACCTGCGTGAGGAGGTTCCAATGCTCCCAGCTCTGCGAGCCGTGGGTGTCGAATCCGCCGAGCGAACAGAAGAAGACCTGCCGGCTCATGCCAACGGTGTTGCGGAGCTTGATGATCCGGGCGACCTGCTGGAGTTGGTTGCCCAGGCTCGTCGCGGGGAACGGCGTCGTGATGGTGGCGGAAGTTCCCGCGAGCAGTGCGTTCAGGCCGATGGCGTCCTTGCGGACCTTGTTTGCGGCCTTGATGAGTGCGTTGCCGCCGTCGATTTCCATCAACTGCTGGATGCCGAGCTTTCGCGCGTCGGCGGCCGCCTGCGGCCACAGCGAAAGGCCACTGGCGTCGAGGTTGAATCCAGGCAACAGGCTCGCCGTTTGCACCACGTTGCCGGTGCAGA
>JBIKWS010000785.1:0-2613 GCA_044356195.1 Cyanophyceae cyanobacterium | reverse complement strand
GCGAAATCACGGTCACGGCCGCCCCAATTTCCAACCCGACCGCCTCCCAACCGGTCGTCCTGACCCGGGCCGAAGCCGACATCGAACAATCCGGTTATCCCGCCGCCCACGCCATCGACGGCAACACCTCCTCCGGTTGGGCCATCCACAATGGCGATGGCGCCCTCGGCAATCCCCACTGGGCTTCCTTCCAGTTCGATAAACCCGTTGGTTTCCCCGGTGGCACCCGCTTCACCATCCGCCTCGATCACCGGAGCGCCGGCCAACACCTCATCGGCCGCCCACGCATCAGCCTTGCCGAGCCATCCTCAGACTCACCATCCATCGCCGAACGCCGTCGCGAGACCATCAACCGGCGCTTCGAGGAATGGTTGGCCAAGGAACGTTCCCGCACCGTCCAGTGGACTCCCCTGCGCCCACACTCCGCCACCTCCAACCTCCCACTGCTCACCGTCGAGGCCGACGACGCCGTGTTCGTCTCCGGCGACATCACCAAGCTCGACACCTACGAACTCGGCTTCCGCACCGGCATCCGTGGCATTACCGCGGTCCGTCTCGAAGCGCTGCCCGATGACCGCCTCCCACGGCACGGTCCCGGCCTCGCCTATTACGAAGGCCCCAAGGGGGACTTCTTCCTGACCGAGTTCACTCTCACCGCCAACGGAAAGCCGGTGACATTCGGAAAGCCCACCGCCAGTTACTCGAAGAACAACTTCGGAAGCACCGCCTCTGCCGGCATGGCCACCGATGGCGATCCGCAGACGGGATGGTCCACCGCGGGCCGCGAAGGCGAACGTCACGTCGCCATCTTCCCGCTCGAGTCCCCGCTCGCGGACGCCAGTGAATTGTCCCTGCGGATGCTCTTCGGCCGCCACTACGCCTGCTCGCTCGGCCGCTTCCGGATCTCCGTCACCACCGCCCCAGGGGAGATCCTCGCACGCGACTTCCCCCATGGAATCGAAGACCTGCTGCTCATCCCCGACGCGCAGTTGACCGCCGCACAGCGCCAGTCGCTGATGGAAACCTTCCTCCTCGCCCAACCCGAATTCGCCAAGGCCCGCGAGGAAATCGCCCGTCTGCGCAAGCCGCCCAGCCACACGACCACCCTCGTCTTCCGCGAACGCCCCTCCGGCAACACCCGCCCCACCTTCCTCCACAAACGCGGAGAATACCTCCAGCCCACCGATCGGATCGAACCTTCGGTCCTTTCCGCGGTCGCCCCATTCCCGCAGGACCTGCCGGTCAATCGACTCGGATTCGCCCGCTGGCTCGTGTCCACCAACAACCCACTCACCGCCCGCGTCACCGTCAACCGGCAGTGGCAGGCCTTCTTCGCCCGCGGCATCGTCCGAACAACCGAGGACTTCGGACTGCAAGGCGAGGCCCCCAGCCACCCGGAACTCCTCGATTGGCTCGCCATCGAGTTCATGCGCCAGGGTTGGTCGCTCAAGAAGCTGCACCGTCTCATCGTCCTGAGCGCCACTTACCGCCAATCCTCCCGGGTGCCCGCCGAAGTGGCCTCCCTCGATCCCGACAATCATCTCCTCTCCCGCGGCCCACAGGTCCGCCTCGAAGCCGAGATCATCCGCGACGCCGCACTCCGCGCCAGCGGTCTGCTTTCCACCAAGATGGGCGGCCCGGGCGTCTACCCGCCCCAACCTTCGGGCGTCACCGATGTCGCCTATGGCGGTGGTTCCTGGAATGCCTCGGAGGGTGAAGACCGGCACCGTCGTTCGGTTTACACCTTCACCAAGCGCACCGCGCCCTTCGCCATGTTCAACACCTTCGACGCACCCACCGGCGAGTCCTGCATCGCGCGTCGCGACGTCTCCAACACCCCCCTCCAGGCACTCACCCTCCTGAACGACGTCTTCTTCATGGAAGCTTCCCAAGCCATGGGTCGCCTCCTCGCCACCCAGTCCGGATCCGATGAGGACCGCATCCGAACCGCCTTCCGTCGCTGCCTCACCCGACCACCGGCCCCCACCGAACTCGACGTGCTCACCCGCTTCCTCCAGACACAGCGCTCCCGGTTCACCTCCGGCCAGCTGGACCCCGCCCCCATCGCCGGCCCCGGCGAGACCCCGCCCGCCGAACGCGCCGCCTGGACCACCCTCGCCCGCGCCCTTCTCAACACCGACGAGATGATCACCAAGGACTGATGAACCCTCCCATCGCGACATCGGTCACCACTTCGCTGCCCATCGTCTGCGGACACCCAAGCCTTTCATGAATCCCCTCCAGCAACACTGCCTCGACGTCACCCGACGGCACTTCCTCCGCGGGTGCGGCGTTGGCCTCGGCAAGATCGCCCTCGCAGGCCTGCTCACGGACAAGCTCGCCGGGCGCGCCCTCGCCGCGACCATCAATCCGGCGCCCTCCCTCCTTCCGCGCCAACCCCACTTCACCCCCAAGGCCAAACGCGTCATCCACCTGTTCATGGCCGGCGCACCCAGCCAACTCGAACTCTTCGACAACAAACCCGAGCTCTCCCGCCTCGAAGGCAAGCCGCTCCCACCCTCCGTCATCGGCGGCCAACGCTATGCCTTCATCCGGCCCGACGCCGCCGTGCTCGGACCCCGGTTCAAGTTCGCCCGCCACGGCAAGTCCGGC
>JBIKWS010000784.1:0-2615 GCA_044356195.1 Cyanophyceae cyanobacterium | reverse complement strand
CGGGCGTGTCCCACATACGCAAGGGCTGCCGCGCGTTCGGCAGAGTAGGCACGCTGGAGGAGTTCGATGAGGGCCGGATGCCGCAGTTCCATGGTGAGGATTTCGTTGAGGAAGTCTGTGGAGGGAGCCAAACCGCCTCGGGGCACAGACTGCCCCGGCCGGTTCCCCGTGGGAAGGCAGCGTTGTCCACATCCCACGCTTGCCTTTTGTCACTTTGCCGTACAAAGATGATTGCGAAATGGATCCGCGAGACGCCCTGGACCAACTGGAGACCATCCGCCTCCTCATGGAGCGGTCCGCCCTGTACCGGCGTGCCCTCGGGCCCATCTGCCTCGCCATCGGGTTCCTTGGAGCCGCTGCGGCCGCAGCCGCTTACCTCCTGCCCATCCAGGGCTCCACCTCCTACGCCCTCTGGTGGCTTGGGACGGCGGCCGTCGGCCTGTTCATCGCCTTCACCATCGCCCGCAAGCAGGCCGTGGGTGCGGCCGAGCCGTTCTGGTCGCCACCGACCCGTCGCGTGGCGGAAGCGGTCCTGCCACCGCTCACAGCGGGTGCGTTGCTCGCGGTTCCGTTCATCCTCGGTGAGGACTGGGCCAAACGCGTCGTCTGGCTACTTCCTGCCCTGTGGATGATCCTTTACGGATGCGCGTTGCATGCCGCCGGGTTCTTCATGCGCCGCGGCATCCGACTCTTCGGTTGGGCCTACATCCTTGGCGGATCGGGCCTGCTGCTGTGGTGGACCTGTCCCCTCAACCAGTTTCCCCCGGTGGGTGATGCGCATGTCGCCATGGGCCTGGGGTTTGGGATCGGGCACCTCGCCTATGGCGTGTACCTCCATTTCACCGAGAAGACCGTCAAGCCGTGAACCCGGAGCCGTTCCTCCAACTTGACCGGGTCATCCACGAAAAGGCACGCCTCGCCATCGTGTCGATGCTCGCTGCCAGTCCGGACCTCTCGTTCACGGAACTCCGGCAGACGCTGCAACTCACGGACGGCAATCTGACCTCCCATCTGCGCACCCTGCAGGAGTCCGGTTACCTCGCCGTCACGAAGGCTTACCAGGATTCCCGCCCACACACCACCTGCTCCCTCACCCCGGCGGGCCGCAAGGCCTTTGCCGATTACCTCAACCGGCTTGAGGAGATCGTCCGACAAGCGCGGTCGATCAGTTGAGTTTTCTGCAATCCGGATTTCTTTGAACAGTCAGTATTGAGTCGTGTCGGTCAACTTTGTACTGCAAAGCCAAAATGAAGCTGCAACGCGCATCCCACCTCGGTTGGTGCTTCGGCGTCCGTGACGCCGTCCGCGACGCCAAGTCCGCCGCCGCCAACGGACCCGTCACCATCCTCGGAGATCTCGTCCACAACCCCGCCGTGGTCGATGACCTTCACAACCACGGTGTGCTGACCCGACACGACCCGGCCGAGGTCACCACCCAGAACGTCCTCATCACCGCCCATGGGGCGTCGCGTGTCCGGATGCAGGCCTTGCGGGACCTTGGGTTGACCGTGACCGAGACGACCTGTCCGCTCGTCCACAAGGCTCACGCCGCCCTCGATGGCCTGGTAAGGCAGGGATGCCACCCCGTCATCATCGGCCAGCGCAACCACGTCGAGGTCCGTGGGCTGTCCGAGGATCATCCGGGCTGCGATGTCGTATTGTCCGAAGCGGACATCGACGGGTTGGAAGCCCGCCCGCGTTTCGGGGTCGTCAGCCAGACCACGCAGCCGATCGCCCGCGTCCGGCAACTGGTGGAGTACCTCAAGACCCGTTTCCCCGGATCCGAGGTGCGCTTTCGCGACACTGTTTGCCAACCAACGAAGGACCGGCAGAAGGCAGCGGAAGATCTCGCTGCCGCCTGCACGGTGGTGGTCGTCGTGGGCGGACGGCACAGCAACAACACGCGCCAGCTGGTCGCCACCTGCTCCCGCTTCTGCTCCCGGGTCCACCACGTCGAGTCCGCCGCCGAGGTGGATGCGGGATGGTTCCATCCGGAGGACCACGTTGGCTTGACCGCCGGCACTTCCACCCCGGACGAAACCATCGAGGCGGTGGAAGCCCGACTGGCGAGCATCGCCGCGACCTGTTCGGCCGCGGCGTGAATTGCGGGGTTCAGCCTTCGGGAACATCCAGCCGGAAGAAACCGGTGCGGATCTGGCCCTCGATGCGCGCCTGGACCCAGATCCAGTAGGATCCCGCCTTCGGAAACACCATCGGGAACGTCACCTCGCCACTGGCCAGCAAACGCCCCACGACATCGGCCGGCAGGGCCCCCAGATCCCCGCACACGACATCCGCATTCTTCGCGGCGGCATCGCCGCCTGCGCGCAGCGCAAACCGACGCGCCGCCGCCATCGAAAGGTTGCCCGCCGGATGCAGGTGGCTGAACACCGTTCCATCCTCGGACGCCACCACCGCGTGCCCCGGCATGCGCAAGTAGGGTTGCAAGAGTGACGGGCGATTGTCCGCCTCGCGGAATCGGGCCACCAACCGCACCGCTTCCCGCGGCCGCAACCGCCCGTCCACATCGAGACGGACGACGCGTCCGTCCCCGAGCGGGTGCGACTCTCCAAGCGGAGACGAACGCCCCTCGTGCCGCGAATCGTCCGGGTCCT
>JBIKWS010000091.1:0-9388 GCA_044356195.1 Cyanophyceae cyanobacterium | reverse complement strand
CCGCCGGATCATCCGCGCCGGACTCGCCTTCCTGGCCTGCCATCTGTTCGCAGCAAAGCTCACCGCGGCCCAACCGCTCAACGTCCTCGTCCTCTACGCCGACGATTGGCGGCACGACACGCTCGGCTGCGCGGGCCATCCGGTGGTGAAGACGCCGAACATTGACCGCCTTGCGGGCGAAGGAGTGCGTTTCACGCGAAACGCGGTCACCACGTCCATCTGCGGTGTGAGCCGCGCGACCCTGTTCACCGGGCAATGGATGTCGCGGCATGGGAACAAGGCCTTCAAGATGTTCCAGACGCCCTGGACGGAGACGTATCCCGGGCTGCTTCGGGCGAAGGGTTATTTCACCGGGCACATCGGCAAATGGCACAACGGCGCATTCCCGGCGAAGGAGTTCGACTTCGGCCGCTCCTACAACGGGACACACTGGATGAAGCAGGCGGACGGCTCGCTCATCCACGTCACACAGAAGAACGAGAAGGACGCCCTGGAGTTCCTGCGCACGCGGCCGACCGACAAACCGTTCTGCCTCACGCTCGCCTTCTTCGCCACCCACGCCGAGGACGGACACAAGGAGCAGTTCCGCCCGCAACCGCAGAGCATGGCGTTGTACAATGACGTGACCATCCCGGTTCCACCGAACGCCACCGAGGAATCCTGGAAACGGATGCCACCGTTCTTCAATGCGACAAATGAAGGGCGCGTCCGGTGGGGATGGCGCTTCGACACCCCGGAGAAATTCCAGACGATGATGAAGAACTACTACCGTCTCGCGACGGAGGTCGACGCGACCTGCGGGCGTGTGCTCGACGAGTTGAGGAAGCAGGGGCTGCTCGACCAGACGCTCGTCATCTTCACCACGGACAACGGCTACTTCCACGCCGAGCACGGTCTGGCGGACAAGTGGTATCCGCACGAGGAGAGCATCCGCGTCCCGCTGATCGTGCGCGACCCGCGCATGGCACCGGACAAGCGCGGCACGACGAACGACGCCTTCACGCTCAACGTGGACCTCGCACCCACCCTCCTGGCGGCCACCGCCACTCCCGCGCCAAAGACGATGCAGGGCCGCGACCTCGCGCCTCTCTATCTTTCGGCCACGAAGCCCGACTGGCGCACCGAGTTCTTCTACGAGCACGCAGTCATTGCCGATGGCCGTATTCCCGCCTCGGAAGCCCTCGTGCAGCGCGAATGGAAATACATGTTCTGGCCCGCGCAGAACTACGAACAGCTCTTCCACCTCACCACGGACCCACGCGAGGAAGCCGACCTCGCGCGCGACCCACAACACGCCCCGCGGCTCGCGGAAATGAGGACGCGCTTTGCCGAACTCAAGGCCGCCGCGAATTGAAGCTGGAATAAGCAGTCGGATCCACAGATTGCACCGATTCCACGGATTGGAAGCCGGTTGGGAGAGGCTGCCGTTTCACCCCACGGGTGACATGGAAGCAGCGAAGCCGTGGGGCCTCTTGTTCCGGTCCATCTGTGAAATCTGTGAAATCGGTGGATAACCCTTCTGCCGCTTTCAGGTTCATTTCCTCCCTTCGCCAATCGGTGGACCAATGCACCCACAATCAGGTACGTAGACCGCATGCACGTCACCCCTGATCGCATCCCAGTGGGTATTGGATCGAACCGGATGCTCCACTTCGTTTTCGATTCCGATGGCGATAGCGATACCGATACCGACGCGGACGGTAGCGGTTCTCGGTGCGAGGTGGGAATTCTGCCGCCCCGCTAGGGCTGGAAGTCCACAACCGACATAAACCCACCGCTCACGCCGTGGGCTACTGTCTTTCGGCCCTCCGTGCCTGGGTCGGCGTGGGGCGTGTCGTTGCCTGGGGCGACTCCATCGCAGGCCAGGGACGTGCCCACGTCCGCATCGGAGTGGCAGGTGCCCGTGCCCCTCGAGGAGTCCGGCCCGATGCGACTGTTCGGGCTTCGCTGACACGAAGTCCCGTAGGCGGGGGGCGCATCTTGACACTGCCCCCTTTTGGAAAGGATTCGGGGTGGCGATGTCCTCATCGCCATTGGGAATGGCTTCGGAACGGCGACGAGGACGTCGCCACCCCGGTGCATGCGGGGGCAGTGTCAAGATGCGCCCGCAGGCGGGGAAGGGGCTAGATGCCCCTTGACTCAAGGATCCAAAGGGTAGGTATTGATGCGCCCGCATCCATGCCTCACCCGACCCCAGTTCCCCGCCTGATTCCTGTGCGCGGCTCCTTCCTTGGGCCGCTCGTGGTCGGGCTGCTGGCTTCGTGCCTCTGCGGCTGCGGCATCCACCATTACGATGCGAAGACCGGGGTGGAACACCTGTGGGGGTTCGGCCACCTCCGCATGCGCGTGCATCCGCCGACCAATGGCGTCCAGGCAGTGATCACCGGAAACCAACTGGTGGGCGTCCGCGTGGGTGCCGGATTCCACCTGGAGCAGAAGGCCCTCGCCTCCCAGAACAACCACCCCGGCCTGAACCGTCTGCTCGGCGGGTTCCGCTGATCCATCTTCCCTCAACCTCCAACGCCCCATCCTCCCATGGACATCGACTTCATCACGCCCACCCAGGACCCCCAGAACCAGGCCGCCCATGCCCTGCTGGCGGATCCCGCCACCGACCAATACTACCGCCTGCAAAGAGCCCAGGGCCTCTTTGGCAACGCCATGCTCCGTCTGAGCTACGCACCAAAACCCGATGCCGGAGGCGCCCCGGCCGGTTCACCCCCGCCGTCCCGCGCAGCGGCCGCCCCTCCCGGGTCCGCGATAATGCCCGCCGCCCAGGAACCGGTCCGCATCGGCAAGAGCCTGTTCACCCTGGATGCCCGGCCGGACACGCTCGACTTCCGCGACAAGCTCTACACACCGACGCTGGTCGAGGTGCCATCGGCCATTCCCCTCGAAGTCCACCTCAAGTTCTGGCGGAGCAAGCCGCCGGTGCTCAACCAGCTTTCCGAAGGGGCCTGCACCGGGTTCGGACTCGCTGCGGTCGCGCAGTACCTCCTGCACAAGCGTACCCAGTATCCGGATCGTACACCGGTCAGCCCACGGATGTTCTACGAGATGGCGCGGCGCTACGACGAGTGGGCCGGTGAAGCCTACTCGGGATCCAGCGCCCGCGGCGCAATGAAGGGCTGGCACAAGCATGGCGTGTGCGCGGCCAGCCTCTGGGCCTACAAGAATGCCGATCCCGAAGGCACGCTCAGCCCGGACCGTGCCGAGGACGCCCTGCGCCGCCCCCTCGGTGCCTACTTCAGGGTCAACCATCAGGACCTCGTCGCCATGCACAGCGCACTGGCCGAGGTCGGCATCCTGTACGCCACATCGGATGTCCACGGTGGCTGGAGCACCGTGAAGAAGGATGGGCACATCCGTCATTCCGAGGAGATCCTGGGCGGCCACGCCTTCGCCATTGTCGGCTACGACGATGGCGGCTTCTGGATCCAGAATTCCTGGGGTCCCACGTGGGGGCGCGGCGGGTTCGGGCACGTGACCTACGACGACTGGATCGAACACGCCTCCGACGTCTGGGTGGCGCGGTTGGGCGCCCCCGTGATCCGTGCCGGGGCCAAGGCCGGAAAGACCCTCGTCTCCGTCGGACGTTCCGCCGAGGTCCGACGCGCCGAACTCCAACAGCACACCATCGCCATCGGCAATGACGGACGGCTTCGGAACAGCGGGGAGGTCGGCAACACCCCGGAGGACGTGGAACGGATCTTCGCCCCCGGCGGGGATTTCGAGCAGACCACGCGGACATGGACCCGGAAGCGGCTCCTGCTCTACGCGCACGGTGGCCTGGTGAACGAGGCCAGCGCACTCCAGCGCGTGGGCGAATACCGCGAGACCCTGCTTTCCGGCGAGGTCTACCCGCTGGCGTTCATCTGGAAGACCGACTTCTGGTCCACCCTCGGAAACATCCTCAAGGACGTCCTCGGCAAGCGCCGTCCCGAAGGATTCCTCGATTCAGCCAAGGACTTCCTGCTCGATCGCGTCGACCAGACCCTCGAACCCCTCGCCCGCGGACCCGGCAAGCTGCTCTGGGACGAAATGAAGGAGAACGCGATCCACTCCACGGCGCGGGCGGATGGGGGCGCGGCGCTGGTGCTGCGGTTGATCACCGATCTCCTGCAACGCGATCCCAGCGTCGAGATCCATGTCGCCGGTCACAGCGCCGGCAGCATCTTCCTCGGTCCGCTGGTGCGGGCGTTCTGCGCCAACCCGCAGCACCGGGTGGCCTCCCTCACACTGTGGGCCCCCGCCTGCACCATGGCGTTCTTCCGCGAGTGCTACGTGCCAGCGCTCGATGCGGGCCAGGTGGAAGGGTTCCGCCTGTTCACCCTCAAGGACCCCGCCGAACAGGACGATCACTGCGCACGGGTCTACAACAAGTCGCTGCTGTACCTCGTCGCCAACGCCTTCGAGGAACGCCCCGGATTCTTCACGAAACCCGGCCTCCCACGGAACGGCAAACCCGTCGGCGGTACCCCCCTCCTGGGAATGGAACGGTACATCGTCGAGGCCACCGACCTCTTTGGCGCAAACGCCAATGACATCGTGTCCGGCAATCCAGCCAGCTTTCCCCTCACGCGCTGGCCCGACGCGGAATGGGTCCGGAGCCCGAACAACCGCGCCGCAGGCGATCCCGCCGCCGCCACCGCCCGGCGCCACGGGGACTTCGATGACGACGACGCCGTCGTCCGCACGACGTTCGACCTGATCCGCCGCGCCCAAGCGAACAATGCAGGCGCATTGACAGCGCCCCATTTCGAGGCCACCGCCGCCGGCCTCCGCTCGTACCGCAAGGAACTGGGCCTCTGAACGAGCATCCTACCAATGAACTGAGGACCGGTTCGTTGAGTCCGAGCCACGGAGCTGTAGGCCGGGTGCCCTCACCCGGCGGGATTGGGGATGCGCCGCGTGGGGTCACGCGGCCTTCAATGGGTCGAGGCTGAAGGCCGGCCAGAGTTCTCGGTTCAAGGCCGGGATTCTGCCGCCCCGCTGGGGCTCTGACCGGCGGGTCGGGGGAACCCGGGCTGACGCCCGGGTCTATCGTCTGCCGCGCCTCCGGCGCTGGGGAACAGGCACGAGTCAGGGTATGGAGACCGATCCCGATCCCGATGGCGATGGCGATTCCGGCGTCTCCGCGTGCACCCCTCCCTGTCACAACTGCGACACGGCGAGAAATGACGAGGAACCCGGTCGGTTGCCCCTGCCGCACGCGTCGGGATCGGGATCGGGATCGGCATCGGAATCGAAAACGACAGGGAGAACTTGAAACTGAAATCTTCGAGCTCCCGGGCGCATCTTGACACCGCCCTCGCATGCAACGGGGAGGCGACGTCCTCGTCGCCGTTCCAAAGCCATTCCCAAGGCGATGAGGACATCGCCACCCCGAATCCTTTCCAAAAGGGGGCCGTGTCCAGATGCGCCCCGAGCTCCCCCTCCCAATCTGCGTCTCCCCGGGTCGGGGTGCTTGTCTCTGCGGGCGGAGGCAGGGTAGCGTGACAAAAATCAGCTGGTACGAATGATCACCCTCCAAGGCGCATGAACTCCTCTCCTCGTTTCAAACTGTTCCTGATGATGGTCCTCGAATTCTTCATCTGGGGGGCCTGGTTGCCGTTGATCTTCGGTTACCTGCCGAGCCTTGGGTTCACGGCGACCCAGCAGTCGCTCATCCTGAACGCATTCCCGGTGGCATCGATCGTGGGCATGTTCTTCAGCAACGAATTTGCCGACCGCAAGTTCGCCGCGGAGAAGTTCCTGGCGTTCTCCCATCTGGTGGGCGGTCTCGCGATCCTCGGTTGCGGGTTCACCCGGGATTTCACGCCCTTCTTCCTCCTGATGCTCCTGCACTGCCTGCTGTACGTGCCGACCATCTCGATCACCAACTCGATCGCGTTCGCCAGCATGAAGGATCCGGCCCGTGAATTCGGCCTGATCCGCATGGGCGGGACGATCGGATGGATCCTCGCGGCCTGGCCGTTCACGTTCATCTTCGTGAACTGGGACGCGGTGGAAGCGGCCAAGCCGGCCGGATTCGTGGACATGATCGGCAAGGCGCTGGCGAACCCGTTGACGGGGGATGCGGCCAAGGCGGCCACCAAGTGGACGTTCATCGTGTCGGGCATCGCCTCGCTGCTGCTGGCGGGCTTCAGCTTCCTGCTGCCGCACACGCCGCCGAAGAAGGCGAGCGTCGCCGCCGGTGCCAGCACGGCATGGGTTCAGGCGATGCAGCTGTTGAAGCATCCGTTCGTGCTCGTGCTGTGGTTGGTCACGCTGGTCGATTCATTCGTCCACAACTGCTATTTCAACTGGACCGGCGTGTTCCTCGGAACGCCGAAGACGGCCGGCGGTCCCGGCATCGAACCGAACTGGATCGCGCCGGTGATGAGCATCGGGCAGGTGGCGGAGATCCTGACGATGTTCGTGCTCGGCGTGACCCTGAAGAAGCTCGGATGGCGCACGACGATGATCGTCGGCATCCTGGGACATGCGGCGCGGTTCGCGGTGTACTCCTTCGTGCCGGACAGTGCGGCGCTGATCATCCTGATCCAGGTGCTGCACGGCATCTGCTACGCCTTCTTCTTCGCGACCGTGTACATCTTCGTGGACGCCTACTTCCCGAAGGACATCCGTTCGAGCGCACAGGGCCTGTTCAACCTCCAGATCCTCGGCGTCGGCGCCCTGCTGGCGAACTCGATCTGCCCCTACCTCATCCAGGAGGTCTACACGGTGAACAAGATCACCAACTTCAAGGGCCTGTTCCTCGTGCCCCTGTTCGTCTCGGCGGCCGCAGCCGTGGCGCTGGCCCTGTTCTTCCATCCGCCCAAGCAGGTCGAGGCCTCCGCGGGTGGCGGGTCGGCTCCCGCCCACTGATCCAGCCTCATCCACTGGAACCTGAACCTTCCCTGAATCCATGAATCGTCGCCAATTCCTGCAATCGGCTGCCGCGGCTTCGGCTGCGGTGGCGGTTCCTTCGTTGATCACCGGTTGCGCCGCGGGTGCGGGCGGGGTCAACACGCCGCCCAAGGGCCAGAAGTACGGCATCTCGCTGGCCGAGTGGTCCCTGCACAAGACCCTGTTCGCCAAGAAGCTCGATCACCTCGACTTCCCGGTGACGGCCCGGCGGGACTACGGAATCGACGGCATCGAACTGGTGAACCAGTTCTTCAAGGACAAGGTCAACGACCCCGCCTACCTCGCCGAGTTCCTGGCCCGGTCGAAGGGTGAAGGCGTCCGTGTCCTCCTGATCATGGTGGATGGCGAGGGCGCGTTGGGGGATCCCGACACCGCCAAGCGGCGTCAGGCCGTGCTGAACCACCACAAGTGGGCGCAGGCGGCCAAGTTCTTCGGGTGCCACAGCATCCGCGTGAACGCCGAAACCGCCGGTGTCGGCAGCCGCGAGGAACAGATGAAGCGCGCCGCCGACGGCCTTTCCGAGCTTTCCGCCTACTGCGGAACGCTCGGGTTGAACTGCATCGTCGAGAACCACGGCCGCCTCTCCTCCGATGGCCAATGGCTCGCCGGCGTGATGAAGACCGTCAACCGCCCCAATTGCGGCACGCTGCCGGACTTCGGCAACTTCCGGATCGACGACAAGACCTCCTACGACCGCTACAAGGGCGTCGAGGAGCTCATGCCGTTCGCCAAGGCCGTCAGCGCGAAGTCCTACGACTTCGACGCCCAGGGCAACTGCATCGAGACCGACTACGTCCGCATGATGAAGATCGTGCTCGCCGCCGGGTACCGCGGCTACGTCGGGATCGAATACGAAGGCGGGAAGCTCTCCGAATCCGAGGGCATCCTGGCCACCAAGCGCCTTCTCGAACGCCTCCGCGAGGCCTGACGGCCGGGCGGACCCGCGTTCCCAGTGCTTCCTGATTTCACCGCGGTGGAGTGGGCCCTCGCCGTCATCGCGGCGACGGGCATCGGTGTTTCCAAGAGCGGCCTGCCCGGGGTCAGCCTGCTGCATGTCGTCTTGTTCGCGCAGTTGTTCCCCGGCCTCCGCTCCACCGGGGTCGTGCTTCCGATGCTGATCGTCGGCGACGTCGGCGCGGTGCTGCTTTTCCGGCGTCATGCCCAGTGGAACCATGTGTTCCGTACGCTGCCGCCGGCGTTGATCGGCGTGGGGATCGGATGGGCCTGCATGCGGGCCTGGCCCGGACTGAATTGGAACCCGGTCATCGGCGGGATCGTCGCCGGACTGGCCGTCCTCCAGCTGGTACGCAACTGGCGTCCCGATCTGCTTTCGGACATGCCGCACGCGCGCGGGTTCGCGTGGACGATGGGCCTGTTGGCCGGGGTCACCACCATGGTGGCGAACGCCGCCGGCCCCGTGATGGGACTCTACCTGCTGGCGGTGGCGCTGCCGAAGGACGCCTTCGTGGGGACGTCGGCGTGGTTCTTCCTGTTGATCAACGTCCTCAAGGTGCCCTTCAGCGCGCAGCTGGGATTCATCGAACCCGCCACGCTCACCTTCAACGCCCTGTTGATCCCGCTGATCCTGTCGGGACTGTTCCTCGGACGCGCACTGGTGGCGAAGGTTCCGCAGAAGGTGTTCGACACCCTGATCCTCGCCTTCGCGATCGTCGCTTCGCTGAAATTGATCCTGTTTTAAGGCTGTATCTGGACAATCCCCCGCATGGAACGGGGTGGCGACGTCCTCGTCGCCGTTCCGAAGCCTTTCCCTGGGCGATGAGGACATCGCCGCCCCGGAACCATTCCCACAGGGGGCAGTGTCAAGACACGCCCCTGTTTTGAGGGTTTTTGGACCTTCAATTGCGGTTCCGTGGATCCGTCCTTAGGCTGCCGGCATGGCATCGGGAACGCGCAAGATGACGGCACCGGTCCCGAGCGAATCCGCGATGTGGCGGGCGATCGGGGCCGGGTGGCGGCAGTTGTTCGGGGACTTCCGCGGGTTGGGCGTCAGCTTCGAATGGCACGAGTTCACCCCACGCGAGAACCTCGACTGGTCCCGGAGCTTTCATCCGGAGAGCCTGGAGCTGTGCCTGAATCTCGCGGGCAACGGTGAGGTGGGCCCGGCCGGTCAGGCGGTGAAGTTCACGCCGGGAACGGCCGGATTCTATCGGCAGGGAAAGACCCCATTGCGCGCGCTGCGCTTCGCCGGCGAGGCGCATCAGTTCATCACCGTGGAGTTGTCCCCGTCCTTCCTGGCCCGGCATCTCTCCGCCGAAACCCCGGACCTGCACCCACTGGTGCGGGCGGCGCTGGACGGCAAGGACGAAAGCAGCGGCGTGGCTCCCGTCACCGCCCTGAACGCCCGACAACGCGAACTGATGGCCAGCCTGCGCCAGCCGCCGGTCCTCGCCAGCGCCCAGACGCTGTGGTTCCAGGCGAAGGCGATGGAATTGATGGGGGAATTCTTCTTCCAACC
>JBIKWS010000783.1:0-2618 GCA_044356195.1 Cyanophyceae cyanobacterium | reverse complement strand
CGCCGTGCCGACTCAACGGCGCGGCGGCGAACCTTCTCGGCCTCGTTGCGTTGCAGTTCCTCCAGCTCTCGCTCGGTCGCGATGCGGAAGCCGCGGAAGTCGGGCATGAGTTGATCGGGGGTGGAACTCACAGGATTCGGGGTTGAACGGACTCCTGGATCTCCCGGCGCTCGCCGGCGGGAGCGCGGCGTTGCTGGCGCTCCTGCGCCTGCCGCTGCTGCTCGTCGGTCCACCATTTCCGCAGCTTTGGCCGCCAGCTCTGGATGGGGTTGCCGTGTCGATCCACCCAGCCCGAGGACTCGAAGTGGTTCCAGAACGCCTCTGCGACCTCCGGCGGGACGCAGCGGAGCTGCGCCTCGGCCTGCACCTCGTCGAGCGTCGGGAAGGTCTCCCGCGCGCGTTGTGTGTGTAAGGCAGCTTGGTTCGGTTGTGTACTGTACGGTAGCTCCGCACGTTCGCCGTTCGTTACGCGAACGTTCGGCGTAACAGGGGGCGCACCCATCTGCGCGGTTCGCTTTCGTTCCCGGTACGCACGCATGCGTTCCTTGGACTGGACCCGTTCGTCGACCAAACGTCCGGCGTACTCGTGCCAGTCATGGATGCACCCGTCCTCATCGATCCATCCGGCTTCCTTGAGCGACTTGGCGAACAGCTCGGCGTCCCCACCGAAGTCAGCAGCAGCCGAAATCTCTGCGGGTTCGAGAGCCGAAAGATCGCCAGTGGGGCAATAATCCAGGGCCCAAAGCCAGAGAAACGTCAGGTGCCCAGCTGCCTGGGCGCGGGGGATACGGAGCCGGTTGGCGAGTCGCGCCAGCTTCGGATGTCTCGGAAGAGTCTGGTGCAGTTCAATCCATGCCATGGTTCGAGGGGGCTTGGTGACCCGGCGTCGCCCCGGCCGGGATGGGAGTTGGGGAAATGGGCGGTGCCTGTCGGGTGCGGACGAATCGGATGATCCGCTCGATCTCGGGCACCGTGATCATCGCGCCGGTGAGGCGGAACACAGTCCAACCTTCATACGCGGCCGCGTTGTACTTCTCGCAGTCGGCGGAGAATCCCGCACCGCGGGTATGCCGTCCGCCAGACCAGGTTCCACCCTCGACTTCGATCGCAACCCGGACGAGCGGGCATGCAAAATCAAAGCGCCACCGGCGGCCGGTGGCGAAACGATGCTCCAGAACCAGAGGCGGGCCGTTCAGCCCGCGCCAGTAGAGTGCAAACCGTCGTTCGAGGGTGGAGCCGGGCATCAGGTTCTCCTTTCTCCCTGGCTCCAGCACTCGAGCACTCGGCCGCTCCGCTCGACGAGGACAAGCCCTCCCTGGTGCTGAGGGTCCAGCGACGCCCGGTAGGCGTCCTTGCGTGCATCACCAAGCGACACCCGAACCGAGATCCGGACATCGCCGCATCGAACGATGAAGTCGAGGAAGTGGCTCATGGTTCGGTGGTCCGGATCCGTTCGAGGGACGGAGCCGAAGGTTTGGATTCGGTGCAGCCGGCCAGGAGGGTGTCCATGGCCTCGTCGAGCCCCTTGCCCTTCTTCCCGGATGCAGCCCGGAGGGCCTCCCTGAGCTTGGTCTTCGCGAGGGTCACGCACGGGAGGAAGTGTTCCTGGGTGCCGCCGGCCTCAAGGAACCGCGCGAAGACCGTGTTGGGTTCGGTGATGACTTCCCGGCAGGAACCGGGCTTCAGCCGCCACCCGGGGATCGCCTCGGGATCGGCCTCGAGCATTCGCCGGGCTTTCGCGCGAACGGCCTCGATGACGGCTTCGGCAGCCGGCACCTTCTCCAGGAACTCGGCGATCCGCTCCGGACTCAGAACCATCTCGCGTCCGTCGCGACTCACCTGGAGGGGAAGCGTCTCGACGAGGGTCTGGGCCTCGGGACAATTCGCCTTGGCCTTGCAGTAGCGACAGCTCGACGCGGACGGAACCCGCGGTTGGTTCTCCTTCACGACGGAGGCCATGATCCCCTGGATCTCCGCCACGGCCGCGGGCATGTCGGAGGGCTGGTAGCGGCAACTGGTGACCTCCGGGCGAGCGAGGGGCTGGATGATGGCGACGGTGATGTCGGCGACGCCGTAGGTTTCATGGGCCAGCACCGCCAAGGCTCGGAGTTGCAGGTTGCCGGCCGAGTGCTCCACCTCCCCCCTGCCGGTCTTGTAGTCGATCAGCAGCCCGCGGAAGCCGGCATGGAAGAGCACGTCCGGCTTGCCCGACCACTGGGGCTTCAGGTCCTCGTCGTAGGCCCAAAGCCTTTCTTCCCGGATCTCACCGATCCCCGTGACCCCGCCGAACACCTGCTCGACGAGTTGGGCCTCGATGGCGCGACAACGTTCGACGATCTGCTCTTCCTCGTCGGTGAGCGGTGGGTGAACCGCCTCGCCATACAGGACGGCATGGATACGGGTACCGCTGGCGGCGTCCTTGCTTTCCTCGTCTTCCCCGAACTGGCGCTCGAGCTGGTAGGAACCAGGACAATGCGCGTACCGATGGACCGACGAGGCCGATGGGAGTCCTTTGCGCTCGTTCATACCGCACCCCCTTTCGATTGCTGGACCGCGAGAATGGCGACTTTCACGTCCTCAGCCGTGGCCCCCTTCTCCAGTGCCTTGTCGATCGCCCG
>JBIKWS010000782.1:0-2620 GCA_044356195.1 Cyanophyceae cyanobacterium | reverse complement strand
CACCTTCAGCCTCAACGCCTTCGCCCAGACGGCCTCGCCAGTCCAGTCGGCCGCCCGGCCCTTCGGCCTCGACATCGTCGACAAGGTCCAGCTCGCCGGTTCCGACAACGACTCGGCCACCTTCCAGAAGTCGGTCCTCCCGGGACTCGCGACGTTCCTCCGCTCGGCTCTTCCAGAAAGGCGCGCGATCAACGACAAGGCCCACCTCCTCGATCCCAGCAAGCTCAAGCTAGCCACCGATTCCAACGTCCGCGCCTACTTCATCGGCGAGGGTACCGGCTTCGCGAACTCGCTCGGGTTCAACACCGCCGGCGGCGGGGTCAAGTCGGGCAACCCGGAACTGATCTTCCCCAACGCCTCCACCGGCGGCAGCCGCACGGCCTCCACGCCGCTTCAGGCCGGTGACTTCGTCGACCTGGGCGCGATCCTCGGCGGCCAGAAGCTGGACTTCTTCCTCATCGTCAACGGCGCGACCCGCACGCCCGGTGCGGTGTACTCGACGGACATCTCGGTGAACCCGGACGGAATCAATCACGTGGTGTCGTTCGCGACGATCCATGATTCGTACCTGGTGATCGGGTTCGAGGACCTGCTCGGCGGTGGCGACCGGGACTTCAACGACCTTTTGTTCGCGATCGACATCGGCGCGCTGAACGTGGCGGCGCTGACGGGCACGCCGGAACCGGCGACGTACATGACGATGGGATTGTTCCTCGTCGGTGGCGTGTGGGTGGCCCGCCGCCGGAAGGCGCAGAAGGCGGTCAACGCCTGAGCCCGAAGACATCTTCGACGATCAGCCCTGTTTGGCTGATCAGACAGCGTCGCCTGTTTCCGGCCGGGGGGGCTGGGATGGGCGACCTTTGCGTTTGAGTGGCCAGTTGCCAGTTCCCAGCACCTTGCGCCGGGTGAGGGCACCCGGCCTTCAGGGGAGTTCCCAGATCCCAGTTTCCAGTTCCCAGATCCTGATTGTAGGCCGCGTGGCCCCACGCGGCGGACGACGGCGGCGCCGGGTGGGGGCACCCGGCCTTCAAGAGGAGTGGCCAGTTTCCAGGGCCTTCTCGGGGTCGGTATCGGCATCGGAATCGGTATCGTTTCCAGACAATACAGGGCTTTCAGACTCGATCCCGATCCCGATTGCGATGCCGATACCGAGGGGAGGCGAAGGCGGGTTTCGGGTTAGACCGTATTGGCCCACAGGCGCGAGGACCTAGTATCGGAGGGATCCCCGCGAGCCACTGCACGATGGGGCATCCCTCACTTACTGCCACTCATGCCCAAGACACTGTTCACTGCTGAAGCCGCCTCCGACGGCGGTCGTTCCGGAAGCCTCCACACACCCGATGGATTGCTGAACATCACGCTCGGAAATCCATTGGAACACGGTTTGGAGAAGCGCGGACCAAGCCCGGAGCACCTGTTTGCCGGAGCCTATGCCGCGTGCTTCCACGGAGCCGTGGTCAATGCCGTTCGAAGGATGGGGACACCGAGTCCGGATCCCAGTGTCCGGGTGCAGGTGAGTTTGCAGGAGGAGGACACCGGCGGGTATCGGTTGGCGGTGGTGCTGCATGCGCACCTGCCAGGTGTCCCGCGCACGCAGGCCCAGCACATCCTCGAAGAGGCGCACAAGACCTGCCCCTATTCCAAGGCCATGCGCGGCGATGTCACCGTCACGCTGACGGTGGACTCCCTCAAGCCCTGATCCGGGAGCGGACCGTTCGACTGCCAGGGATCTGCCCTTCCCCGCTACAATCTTGAATCCTCAAACTTCAAACTCGCCCTGCACCCACTCCAGCACCGTGCGGAACGGCACCGCGCTGAATCGCCCGAACTCCCGACGACGGGTGAGCTTCGCCCGCGTCGTGGCCGGGCTCGTCAATCCGCACAGGAATCGCGTCACCTGACGTGGCGTGGAGAGAGACCGATTCCCTTCGGCCATCAACGCCCGCACCTCCACCGCATCGCCCCCCGTGAACGGCGCCACCGCGGTTGACGGCAGGCTCACCGGTTCCGACGGACTCCCCGTCCGGCAGAAGTGGCAGTGCCCGCAGTTCTCCTCTTCCAACGACTCCCCGAAGTACGACAACAACCGACGCGTGATGCAGCCTGATTGCCCCGCGAAGTCCAGGATCTGCGCCAACCGTTGGGAGTCGCGTTCCTCGCGCTTCGCAAACAACCCGGCCAACCGCGCTGCCACCGCCGCCGGATCCCGTCGGGCCGGATCCCCGCACAGCCGGAAACCGTGGCGCAGCCCCGCGGGTTTCTGCGTGATCGCACCGGTCTCCTCCAGCCACGTCAAGGCCTTCACCACCCGCTCCCGCGGCTCGTGGATCGCCTGCGCTGCCGCGTCGATCTCCAGCGTCAGGTACTTCGGCCCGCGCCGACCGCTTCCAAACAACGCCGACAGGAACCGCCGCCGTTCCTCCGTGTGCCCGGACAGGATCGCGGACTCGCCCTTCACGAACTGGATGGCTGTGCTCTCGTAAAACATCCGCGTCGGACGCAGCAACCCCTCCAACTCCAGATAGGTGATCACCGTGTCGACCACCAACGGCCGGATGTCCGTCTCCTGGCTCAGGTCGTATCGGCTGACGTCGAACTCCTCGCCGGAACCCAGCATCCG
>JBIKWS010000090.1:0-9396 GCA_044356195.1 Cyanophyceae cyanobacterium | reverse complement strand
GGAATTGTTCTTCGAATGCGATGGCTGGCCGCTCTGGCCCCTCTACGGATGTCCATGGCAGCCTACCTCTGATCTGCCACGGACACCGTTGCCCATAAGCCGTCGAGAAACTATGGCAACTTCTCAATTCGGGTACTCTTGGCTTGGCTAAGACTCCGCTTGTTAGCACCACCTACATAGTCAGGATCTGCAGATTGCACAGGATCATCTTCCCAGCCACACACTGCACAAATTTCATACTCACCCAACCCAGAAAGAACTCTTGCAGCGCAGCAAGGGCAAGGATGGAGGTCGTGGTTATTCTTGGCCGTGCTCATTGCTTGTTCCAGTAGTTCATTCCGCTAGCAGGGCGGAACATCGTTCTTGGTGAGCCATCGGGAGCCTGAATAGCGAACGTATTGTTTGCCGGGTTGTAGAACAGTGTGTCTCCATTCGGTCTCACTTTTTTCAGAGTTCCCGAAGGGGGGTTGTTGAAGAAGTCCTTTGTCCCTTGGACGTATTGCGCGGCGTTATGAAATTCTGGGAGCTCTGGGCGTTGCTTCTGCCAGTGGCCAAATGCATTCTCAACAGAGGATTTTGAATTGGTCGATGTCCAGAGCGGCGGCTTTGACGCTGTCCCCGCATTCCCCGAAACCCCACACCCCGACCCACTGTTATTATGAACCCAAATCCCGCCCTGACCCATGAAGTACGTGTGCAGGCCGGCGACGGAGAAGTTGTATACGGCCTCGGGGACAGGTCGTCGACGGATATCCTCCACCACCACCGACTCGCCCCGCAGGTTCACCAGGGGGTCGCCCACCTCCAAGTCACCGGCGTCCTTCCATCCGTGGTCCAGCACCCAGAACGGACGCCCGGGTGTCGTCGCCAAGGTCTCACCGCCGGCGGTCACTTCCAGGATCACCAAGAAAATCCACACGGACGATTGAACCTATACCCGCACCTTGAACCAGAGGGGGGGGAGGGAGCTACGACAGAAGTGGAAACTATAGAATGGGGTGAAGTGGTGGAGATGCCTGAAGCAGTCGTGACCCATGCGGCACGGGGATGACATTTGTTCGCTCTCCGCGTTCTCCGCGTCTCCGCGTGAGACAATGCCTTCGCGGCTTCGCGTGAGGTTTCAGCGCATGGGAGCCTACCGTGTCTGTCGCCCCGCTGGGGCTTGGAATCCCTATAGCCGTGGGCTCCACGGCTCACGCGGTGGGCTACTTTCTTTCGGCCCTCCGGGCCTGAAACAGCCGGGCACGAGGTTCGGAGCACCTGTGGAACCTTGTCGTGAGGACTCACTTCATGCGGCACTTCGTTCGAGCCATCTGGGCCTCCGCTATAGCCGTGCTATTGGAGAACGGACAATGACTCGCGCAGAGACGCAGGGGCGCGGAGAAGGAGGGCCTTTCGGTCACACTCATCGAGTCACCCATCGGCACCCAGACTTCCCTTTCCCTGTCTTCCTCTGCGCCTCAGCGCGAGGTATCTGCTGCATGGATTCGGCTCCGATGTTGTGGCGGATCAGGTCGCTTCGGATTTGTGCTCAGCGGTCGCCACAACCGCGATGCGGTTGGTTCGCGCGTTGCGAGCAAACCCAGGGTTGCCCTCGTTCCTCGGCCATCCCTGGGCTCGGGGCCTCAACACCGTTGGCGTTGGCAAGGCAAGAACCCAACGGCGTGAAAGGTCTGCCTGCCCCCTCGGCGTTCTCGGCGTCTCTGCATGAAACAACCCCGTGTCTCCTTCGCGATCTCCGCGTCTCCGGATCCAACTTTCCTCTCGTTTCAGCGGAGGCCCTGCGCCTCAATGGACGGGCACATGACGTTTCTGCCGGTCGCCCAACGCGAGCTCCTCGCCGCTTCCCGACGGAAGGCGACGTTCCGGATGCGCACGGGTTCGGCGATCTTCGCGGCGCTCCTGACGTTCGTGATGTTGCTGTTCGTGAGCGTCACAGGAGCGGGTGCCCGCAGCGGGCAGTTCCTGTTCAATACCTTGGTCGTCGGCGGACACCTCTTCGCCGTGCTGGCCGGAGTCTTCCTGACTGCCGATGGAATCAGCGAGGAACGCCGCGACGGAACCCTCGGATTCCTGTTCCTGACGGACCTGACGGGGCTGGACATCATCGCCGGGAAGTTCACCGCGCTGGTGTTGAGTGCGTTCTTCGGACTGGCGTCGGTGTTTCCGGTGCTCGCCATTTCGTGGTTCATGGGCGGTGTCAGCAACGGCGAGTTCTGGCGCAACTGCGCGGCCATGTTGAACCAGTTGTTCTTCGCCGCTTCGGCGGGACTGGCGATGTCGGCCGGGGAAAACCGGCAAGCCCGTGCCGTCGGCAAGACCCTGGTCCTGGTTGGATTCTTCAGCGTCGTGCTGCCGGCAGTCTCGGAAGGACTGCGCTTTGCGAGCGCGCACCCGGTTTTCCAGCTGCCCATCCTGCTGTCGCCCACCGCGGTCTGCTTTCATGTCGGTGAAACGGCCTATCTGCGTGACCCGTTCACATTCTATCTCAACCTCGGTGCCAGCCACCTGCTGGGCTGGTTGTTCCTCCTTTTTGCCACGTGGGAAGTGGGCCGGGGCTGGCGTCTCGATGCCAACCTTCCACGAGCCTCCGCGGGCGGCCCATCGCTCAATCGGCGGGTGCTCGATTCCAGTCCGCTCGGAGCATTGATGGGAGTTGAAAAATGGCCACAACGGGTCGCCTGGTCCACCAGTGGGCTCGCCGTTGCAGCGACGGCTTTGAGCCTGAGTCAGGTCGGTTCCGTCAGCCCACTCTTGTTTTGGGTTCTCGGCATCCTCCTGCGTGGCCTGATGGTCTGGGAGGTGACGTCGTTCATCGGGGAGTCCCGCCGGAGCGGGGCCCTGGAACTGGTCCTCACGACGCCCATCCGGGATGCCGACATCACCCAGGCGGTCATCCGGCATCTCACCGCGCGTTATCTGGCACCCACCGTCCTCCTCATGCTCGTCGGTCTCGCCGGCACTCTTCCTCATGGGGGATTCATCCCCTCACTGATCGACATCATCGGTGCATTCCTGCAGATCGTCGCTATCCCCACCGTTGGAATCTGGTTCGGTCTCACCGAACCGAAGCCGATGGTCGCCTTCGCCAAGACCTTTGGGTTTGTCGTTGTTCTGTCCACCCCGCTGAACTTCTTCTGCTGTGTCGGGTTCGCGATTCCACCCCTGATGACCGCCTGGGCCCAATCCAAGCTCCGTCTTCCATTCCGCGACATCCTCGCCGGTGTCCGATCCCACTGGCAGCGACGCGACGGCTGGCTGCATTCCACCGGGCCCGTGCCGACGGCAACGCCCCCGCCACTCCCCTACATCCGGAAGGAGTGATTTCCAAATCTCCCGTTTTCAAAGGCCCCGAATCGGTTCATGAAAGGGGCGAGCCTCAACCCCCGGTCCATGCCACAGAACGTCGTCGTCAAATCACGCATCCAACTCAAGGACTTCGATCCTGCCGAGGACTTTGGCCTGAAGAAGGAGAAGACCCGGGAATCCACACGACGCCTTCTGGAACGGATCGGTGGATTGCAGGCCAAGCTGTACGCCAATACCCGGCGTTCCGTGCTCGTGGTCCTGCAAGGCATGGACGCGAGCGGCAAGGACGGGGCGACAAAGTCACTGCTGGAATTCGTGAATCCCGCAGGTATCGAGGTAACGGACTTCAAGGCACCCTCGAGCGAGGAACTCGCCCATGACTTCCTCTGGCGCGTCCACCATGCGGTCCCACGCTACGGTCGGATCGGCGTGTTCAACCGCTCCCACTACGAGGATGTGCTCGTGGTCCGCGTGATGAAGCTGGCACCCAAGGAAATCTGGGCTCCGCGCTTCGAGCAGATCAACCGGTTCGAACTGAACCTGCACGAAGCGGGATACACCCTGCTCAAGTTCTATCTCCACATCTCCCGCGAGGAACAGGCCGAGCGCCTGCGCGCCCGCATCCAGGATCCCGCCAAGAACTGGAAGTTCGAGGGTGCTGACCTCCGGATGCGGGAGCGATGGGATGAGTTCATGACGGCCTACGAAGAAGCCATCAACCAGTGCTCCCCGAAGCACGCCCGCTGGCACATCATCCCCGCTGACAAGAAATGGGTCCGGGATCATGTCATCGCGAAGCACGTCTGTGCTGCGATGGAGGAGCTGGAGCTATCATGGCCCAAGCCCCGCGAGGATCTTTCGAAGTATACCGTCCACTGACGGGAAGCCGCCTTACTTCACCGGTTCGCCGGCTTCGTACTTTTCCAGGGTCTTCTTCATGTCGGTCTTCGTCTGCTCTTCCTTGGCGAGACCGACCGCCTTCTTCTGGGCTTCCACCGCCTCGGCCTTCTTGCCGTTGTCGTAGAGGGCGCGGGCGTAGGTGTCGAAGACCGCGGCCTCCTTGCCACCGGAAGCGTCCACGGCGGCCGTGGCCACCTTCAGCGCAAAGGGCAGGTCACGGTTCTTGATCTGCGGATTGGTCAGGATGTTCCAGGCAATCGCATTCAGGACCATCGAATCCTTGCCGGCCAATTCGAGGAGCTTCTGGCCCACCTCGGCGGACTTCTCGGCGTCGCCACTCGCCGCGAGTTGCAGGTACTTGCCGAAGGAGGCGTTCAACTCGCCCATGCGCTTCTGCTTCACTTCACGCTCGGCGAATTCCACCTGGGCCGCCGCAATGTCAAACTTGCCGGCCACGATCTTCTCAATGGCCTCATCCAGACCGCCCATCGGGTGTCCCACCCACACCACCTGGCCATCGGTGTTCACCACGAATGCGGTGGGAATCCCGCCCTGCCCATAGGCTCCCATGTAGGACTTGAACGTCTTCCGCCCATCATCGACGGCCACCACGTAGTCCATCTTCTCGGCCATCTTCGCCACGAACGGCGCGACCTTGTCTTCGGTCTCGTCCGAGATGCCAATCACCGTGACCCCCTTGTCCTTGAATTTCTTCTGCAGGTCGGTCAGGTGCGGGATCGAGGTCTTGCAGGGGCCACACCACGTCGCCCAGAACTCGACGACATAGGTCTGCTTGCCCTTGCCAGCGGCGAGGTCGACGGCCTCTCCCTTGACGGTCTTGGCGAGGGTCAGGGCCGGGGCTGGATCGCCCAGCTTGGCCGCAAATGCAGAAAGGCCGCCGGCGAGCGCGAGGGCCACGGAAAGAAGTTTCTTGGTGGACATGGTCTATTGCGTTTCTGTGTCGATTCACCGGGAAGCCTCCCGGGAACGCAAGCCTCGACCCACCCCTCCTGCGAATCATTCGAGGACCAGGAACGCGCAGGTTCTCGCCTTGGCGGACCGACGGCTTCCGTGCTAGCTGTAGCTGCATGATGGTCGGGAAGTTATCGCGACGTCGGATGCTTCGGGGAACGGGCGTCCTCATGAGCCTGCCATGGCTCGAAGCCATGGGTCCCTTGTCAGCGCTCGCGGCAGACAAACCATCGTCGACAACGCCCCGGCCCGCTGGCCGGCACCCCACCCGTTTCGCGGCCCTGTACATGCCCAATGGGGTCAACATCCACCATTGGACACCCAAAGGCACCGGGCGTGATTTCGAGCTGTCCTCGATCCTCGAACCGCTCGCCCCGCACAAGGAGGACATCCTCGTCCTCTCTCACCTCTGGAATGCCGCGACCAACACCGGGGACGGCCATTACGTCAAGACCGGGGGGTGGCTCACCAGCACCACCATCACCCGGACCACCGGCAGCCAACTTTGCGCCGGGAACACCTCCATGGATCAGCTGATCGCCCAGCGCCATGGCAACTTCACCCCGGTTCCTTCCCTCGAACTCGGCATCGAGCCGCCCTCCACAGGCGTCGATACCAATGTCGGCTTCACACAGCTTTACGGAGCCCACATTTCCTGGGCCACACCCACGACTCCCCTGCCGAAGGAGGTTCACCCCAAACTCGCCTTCGACCGGCTCTTCCGCTCGGGCCAGGCCGCCCGCAAGGCCGGTCTCGGCCACGACCAGAGCATCCTCGATCTCGTCGCCGAGGATGCCCGTCGGCTCAATGGAAAGATCAGCGGGGCCGATCGTCAGAAGTTGAACGAGTACTTCGAGTCCGTGCGGGCCGTCGAGAAGCGCATCGAGTTCGAAACCCGGCGTCAGCGGGAGGAAATCCTCACCGATCCACTCGCACGCAAGGAAATCGAGCGTCTCGGCGAGCGCGTGGATTCCTTCAACCCTTACCGAGATCCCGGCAAGGCCTCCGAACGCGGCAACCGCCATACCGAACACGTCCGCCTGATGCTCGACATCATGGCGCTGGCGTTCTGGACCGACAGCACACGGGTCAGCACCTTCATGTTCGGCAACGCCGTTTCAGGGCGGGATTTCAGCTTCCTCGATGGGGTCAAGGGCGGGTTCCACGAAACCAGCCATCACGAGAACCTCCCGGAGAAGCTCGAGATGTATCGCCGGATCAATCGGTGGCATCAGGAGCAGTTCGCCTATTTCCTCTCCCGGTTGAAATCGATCCGCGAAGGCGAAGGCACGCTTCTCGACCACTCCATGATCCTGTGCGGCGCAGGCATGCGCGACGGCAACAGCCACAATCCGGAGAACCTCCCACTGGTCCTCGCAGGTCGCGCCGGAGGAACCCTGAAGCCAGGCCGTCACCTTTCGTATGATCTGAAGACGCCCATGGCCAATCTCCATCTGAGCCTCCTCCAACGTGCGGGCGTCGAGGTCCCGAAGTTCGCCGACAGCACAGGACCCTTGCCGGATCTTGGCTGATTGGGAGAAAAGGGATCAGCCACATCCGATCGGAGGACCAAGGAGTTACCGGGCCTCGGGTTCAGGTTCTTGAACCCTGACTTCATCACCAGGCAGCGGATTCCCCGAAATCACATCGGCGGAAATGGTTGTTTCCCGACGGATGAATCCCGCCTTGAGGATCGCGACGGGCTCCGCCTCCCGGTAACACACCAAGCGCTGCCCTGGCGGGGGCGGTTGGTTGAGGCTGTAATCCACAACCACGAACCGAAGGCTCGCCTGCACCTGCAGCACCCGACCAACAGCCCCATCCATGGGCCGGATCGTGACGATAGCGTTGGTACCACCATCCGAGGAGGCCGCCCCTGGACCGCCCGTGGCACACCCCACCAAGGAGGCCGCCAAACCCAACCCGGCCCACCTCAATATTCGTCGGAAAACCGGGATGGATCGCCAGTCCACGATTCAGAAGGAAAGCCGAACCCCGCCGCTCGCCCCGAAGATCCCACCCATCTCAACCACCGCCTGTCGTCCGAAACCATCAAAGGAGAGGTCTTCGTTGTGCTGGAATTCGGCGGCCAGAAACAAAGCGACCCGCCGATGCAGTTCAAAGTTCACACGGATCTCGGCGTAACCGCCCGGTTGCCAGTCCGACTTGCGCACCGTCTGCGAAAGGGAGGAACCCGGAATGTCCGAACCCGGAAACGAGGTGTTCTCACGAATCCCAAACTGGGCATCCGGGAGGACCGTGCAATAACCGAAACTGAGCCCGACGACCCATCGTCGTGAAAGAGGAAGCTCGAAATAGGGACCAAACTTCAGCGTGTGGAGATCCGCATCCAGGCTGAACTCCGCGATGGAGGTTCCCACACCCTGGATCGTATTGAGCGAAGTCGGAGCCAAGGGGATCAGCGGGCCCGGTCCATCGAATGTCCCCGCGTAGGGAGCCTGTGGAGCCTGGATCACCTGGCCACCCGGTCCAATGAGCGAGTAAGTGCCCATTGTATAACTGCCAGTACCCGTAACACTGCCGGACCCATTCACGGACAGCGAAGCAAACGAGTACCCGGCCTCCAACCCAAACCGGATGTCGCGCCCGAACACCTCAAACCGCAGCGCTTCGAACCCAGCGCGCAGCTCGCCCCCGAACGTCGAGGCCGATCCTGCATCCACAGAACCCACGCGCGGCTGCTGATCGTACCGATAGAGATTCAGCGCTGTCCCCGTCATCGCACTCCCGCCCGGCATGTGTGGTGGAGTCGCTCCGTCGTAACCCCAATTCCAGGTATAGGGTGAGTTCGTACTCACGGAACTCAGCACAAACCCGTTCGCAAAGTTGCCCGCACCGCTGGGGAGAGCGGGCGAAACATCGTGAAACCGCACTCCATAGCCCGTGCGGACGGTGGCGCCCACACGCGCCCAGATCCCTGGCGTCGGCCGCAGTTCCTGAGCGCAGACGGACATCGCAGCCCCCAAGGCTCCAAGCGATGCCACCTCTCTGATTCCTTTCGTCATCCTCATGTAAAAGTCTGATTTCGTGATCCCTGTTCCCAAAGCCCACGGACTTCAGCGCCCAAGGATGACTCGATAGAACCGGGCCCCCTGAACGGGAGCCGAATCCGTCTTCGGCGCGCCCGCATCAATCCATTGAACCCGGGAGCCAGTTCCAGGAATGGCTGGCCGAGCTGTGCGGATCTTGGAGGGATCCTGGGTAAATGCCTCAACCGATGGGGCGTACTGTACGAAATAGTTACGCCCCGCATCGGTCGGAAACTCGATGAGGAAGGCAGAGCCGCCAAATGCTGCGTCCGTCAGGAATTGAACACGGTCAACCTCCAGCGTGCGGCTGGCAATGGAAGGCCCGGCAATCGTTGCGACCTCATCCGAGGCAAAGATCGGCGTCGGGACCGTCGTCAGGTCGGCGACGTAGTATTCCAACCCAAGCGGCCGTGCCTCGCCCGGCGAAAGATCGGCCGAGTAAACCAGCCAGGCTCCGCTCGAATCCTTCCCCAATGAGTTGTAGACCCGGATGGGAATCCCAAGCGAATCATTGGTCAGCCCGGAGACAGTCACGCGCACCTGGGCCTGCGTTACCACGCCAGGATTACCAACCTCGATCCGCTGCAGGAACAATCCAGACTGGCCGTTCAACACCGGAGAACCCAATGACCGGACGACAGGTCCAATCAGATCCTGGGCAGGTACTGTATTCGTGCCGGAAAGCGACCCGACCTCCAGCGCCAGGGGTGAATTGGTGAAGTGCAGGCCGCCGGAATACGTTCCCGCGCCGGCCGGAACATCAAAGACAACACGACCCAACGCATTCGCTCCCGGACTCAGTGCCAATGTGACCGGCAGGACCACCTCCACCCCAAGCCGCCCAGGGATCGTGGCATCGGTGCGGACCGACGTGGAGGCGTCTCCCTCCCCCGTCAACCCAGCCCTGCGGACCCCGTTGTTGACTCCGGAACCCATGCCGGTTTCGAGGATGAACCGTGGATTCAGAAGCGCGTTGGTTTGGAACGCGACGGAGAACAGCACCCGGGTCTCGCCGCCGTAGGCCAACAACTGGACCGGAACCTCAGGAGCGTTCCCAGGTACAAACGTGCCGAACCTCAGCGTCGGATAAGGCCGAGGGAGCACCGTCAGCAACGCCCCGTCGCTGGCGGTCGAACCGGCGGAATCCGTGAGGGCCACCGAATAC
>JBIKWS010000781.1:0-2622 GCA_044356195.1 Cyanophyceae cyanobacterium | reverse complement strand
AACGCCCAGGCGACCGCCAGTCCGGCCAACAGCGGTCGGATCGGCAGCACGAGTTCCTGCCAGAGGAGTTCCTGCCACGGGCGACGTCGCTGGCGCATCGGGGTGACCACGGATTGCCGGAGGGCATCGAGGGATGCCTGCGCGTCGGCGTGGCGTTCGAAGAGGATTTGCCGGGGTGTCTTCATGAGGCGGTTTGGTTCAGGGTCCAGAGCTTGCGGAAAGCGGTGCGGGCATGGTGCAGCCGGGATTTGACGGTGCCGATGGGCACGCCGGTGATCCCGGCGATTTCGTCGAGGGAGAAGTCGTCGATGAAGCGCAGGAGCAGGAGGGCGCGTTGGGATTCCGGAAGGGCGGCGAGGGTCGCGAGGAACCCGGCTTCCTGCTCGCGTTGCAGCAGGTCGCCGAGGGGATCGTGCGGGTGGGGATCGAGGGCAGTCTCCGCCGCTTCGGTGGCGTCGGTGGAGGAGTCGACCCAGCGGGATTCGCGGCCGCGTCGACGGGCCTGTTGCAGGCAGCGCTGGTGGAGGATGCCGAAGATCCAGGAGGCGAACTTGTGGTCGTCGCGCAGGGAATGGAGGTGGCGCACGGCGGCGACGAAGGACTCCTGGACGGCATCGAGGGCGGAGGCGTCGTCGTGGAGGAGTTCGCGGGCATAGACGTAGAGGCGGAGCTGGAACCCGCCGAGCAGCCGGTCCCAGGCGTCGGGATCGCCCGACCGGGCCTGGGCCACAAGGGCTGCTTCGTTCTGGTTCACAACGGGACTCAACACTGGGTCGAATGCCGGGACCACCGCGAAGGTTCACGGAAATCTGTTCAGAAACTTGTTGTTGCGGTTGGCGGGTGGGTGGGGAGGATTTGGGAGAATCTCCACATGAACGATCACCGACAGCGTCCGCCGTGTCCGGGTCCGCAGCTTTCGCGGCGCGAGTGGATCCGCGTGGGTGGGCTGGGGACGTTCGGGCTGTCCTTGTCGGGAATGCTGGGGCAGCGGCTGCGGGCGTCGGAGGCGATGGGTGGCAGTGCGGCAGGGAGCTTCGGTCGGGCCAAGTCCTGCATCCTTCTTTTCCTCGCGGGTGGACCGCCGCAGCACGAGACCTTCGATCCCAAGCCGGATGCCCCATCGGAAGTGCGGGATGTGTTCCGGTCGATCCGCACCAGTGTTCCGGGAACGCACTTTTGCGAGACGTTGCCTTATACGGCGCGCGTGGCTCACCGGATCTCGGTGATCCGGTCGATGACGACGGAGATCGATGCGCACTCGACGAGCGGGGCGTTCATGCTGACGGGGTACGAGCCGATGTCGAAGGCGGAGAACGTGCCGCCGGGACCGCAGGACTGGCCGAGCCTGGCGGCGGTGGTCGGCGCGATGAAGCCGAGTACGCGTTCACCGATGTCGTCGGTGGTGTTGCCGGAACCGTTGGCGAACGACGGCAACATCCTGTGGCCCGGACAGGACGGCGGACTGATGGGGCCGCTGTGGAATCCGATGCTGATGCGGTGCGACCCGACGGTCCTGCCGATGCAGATCGAGGGGTTGAGCCGTCAGGCGGGGTTGTCGGAGGTGCGGTTGCAGGATCGCCAGGCGCTGTTGGCGCAGTTGAACGCCCATTTCCGCGCGGGAGAGGCGAGTGCGCCGGTGACCGGATGGGATCATTCGCAACGGAAGGCGTTTGAACTCCTGCATGCGGAAGCGAGCCGGCGGGCTTTTGAACTGGAGCGCGAAACGCCGGCGCTGCGGGCTTCGTATGGGCCGCACAAGTTCGGACAGAGCGTCCTGTTGGCGCGGCGCCTGGTGGAAGCGGGAACGCGCCTCGTGCAGGTGAACTGGCCGCGGGAGGGCAAGGCCGAGGTGGCGGGAAGCCCGTTGTGGGACACGCACGCGTCGAACGCCAGCCGGGTACGGGATGTGTTGTGTCCGCAGTTCGACCGGACCTTCGCGACGTTGATCGAGGATCTGCGGGACCGCGGATTGCTGGATGAGACACTGGTGATCGCGATGGGCGAATTCGGGCGGTCGCCCAAGATCAATGCCGTGGGCGGACGCGATCATTGGGGGGCATGCTTTTCGATCGCGCTGGCGGGGGCGGGTATTCCGGGCGGACAGGTGGTGGGTTCCAGCGACCGGATCGGCGGGTTGCCGGATTCACGTCCGATCCGTCCGCGCGATCTGGCGGCGACGGTGTTCCACCTGCTGGGGCTTTCGCCGAGCGCGGAGTTTGTGGATCCGTTGGGGCGGCCGCGGCCGCTGACGGACGGTGGGACACCCATCCGCGAATTGGTGGGGGCGTGAGGGGGGATTGGGTGTCTTTAAGGATGTGCCCAGCGACCTGGGCGACGAGGACGTCGCCTCCCCGTCCTTGGTTACTTCCTGATCATTGCCAGAGCGAGGTGGTGATGACCTTGCCGGTGGCGGTGTCGATGCGGACGAGGAGGGGTTCGGAAACCTTGTTGGGAATGGGCAGCCGGGTGCCGACGAAGGCGATGCAACGCGCGTCGGGCAGGATCTGGCGGAGCTGGAAGCGGTCGAGACCGGTTTCGGCGTCCCACACAACGGCGCCGTTGGTGTCCACGCGGGCGATCTTCAGCAGGGCCTGCGTGTTGGTGTCGGAGCTGTAGGCCACC
>JBIKWS010000780.1:0-2623 GCA_044356195.1 Cyanophyceae cyanobacterium | reverse complement strand
CGGACCGGTGGGCGGCGTCTCCGTCCTGGCGGAAGCGGTGCATGACGTGAACCTGATCGGTCCCGATCTGGTGATGACGGTCGGGGACCTGGTGAACGGGTACAACGCGCGTCCGGCCTGGCTCGAGCAGATGCACGAGTTCAAGGGCATCATGGACGAGCTGCTCTGCCCGTGGTTTCCGGTGGCCGGCAATCACGATGTCTACTGGCGTGGACCGGGCCGTCCGGTGGGCGAGCACGACGCGGATTACGAGATGCACTTCGGCCCGCTGTGGTACGCCTTCACCCACAAGCGCTGCTGGTTCGTCGTCCTCTACAGCGACGAAACCAACCCGGCCACCGGGGAGAAGAACTTCAACCTCCCCCAGAACCACACGATGAGCGAGGAACAGTTCAGCTGGCTTCGCTCGACCCTGGCCAAGGCCAAGGGCGCCGAACACGTGTTCCTCTTCCTCCATCATCCGCGTTGGACCGGTGGGAAGAACTACGGCGATTCATGGGACCGCGTTCATCGCGAACTCGTCGCGGCCGGCAACGTGACCGCGGTCTTCGCAGGCCACATCCATCGCATGCGCTACGACCCTAAGGACGGCATTGAGTACGTCACCCTCGCCACGGTCGGCGGCGGTCAGGATGCCGCCGTGCCCGAGGCCGGATGGATGCATGAGTACCACCTGGTCACCGTCCGACGCGAGGGACTCGCGCTGTCCGCCGTGCCTGTCGGTGAAGTCATGGATGTGCGTGAACTCACGGGTGCATTCACTTCCGCCTGTGCAGCGCAGGCGGAGTCCGGTCTCGCGTGGGGCGAGTCGTTTGCCTTTGCCGCCGACGGTTCCGTGGCCGCCCGGGTGCGCGCGACGGTGACCAACGTGACCGACGTTCCCATCGAGATCACCGCGACGCCCGCCTCTGGCGATTCCCGCTGGGGCTTCTATCCGGATCACCTGCACGCGCGCATCGCGCCGGGGCAGGTCCATTCGGTCGAGTTCGAGGTGGTCCGACTGGCCGCTGCGTATGACTCCGGCTTCCGGCTCCCGAACCTTCGCCTCGAGACCGAAGTTCTCGCCAAGGGTCGGCGATATGCCCTTCCGGTACGCGAGGAACGGCTCCCGATGGTGCGCGCGTCGATGCCGGTGCCCTCCGTTCCCACCGAGGAAATGGTTCTCGCGCTCGACGGTGCTTCCGCCGTGACCATTCCCTCCGAGGAAGTGGCCTTGCCGCAGGGCGCCTTCACGGTGGAGGCGTGGATCCGGGCCGAGGCCTTCGATGGTCGCACGGGCCTCATCTGCAAGACCCAGGCCAGCGATTACGGGATCTTCGTCAACAACGGCATTCCCAGCTTCACCGTCTTCCTCGGCGACGACTACGTCCCGGTGCGCGCCCGGAAGGCGATCCCTGTCGGGCAGTGGACCCATGTGGCCGGCGTGTTCGATGGTGCCGAGGTCCGGTTGTACGTCGACGGTCAGCGCGTCGCCGCCAAGCCCGGCAGCGGAGACCGCAAGACCAACGCCCTGCCGCTGATCCTCGGAGCCGACACCACCAAGAACGGCGCGCCGGTGTCCTTCTTCAAGGGACAGATCGATGCCGTCCGTCTGGGTACGGGAGCGAAGTATTCGGGGGAACAGTTCAAGCCCGTTCGCCGGGTGGCTGCGGATGACGGAACCCTTTTGATGTCGAACTTCGACGCGATGATGGACCGTCAGGTCTGGAACGACGGAGCGCGACGCGAGTTTGGCCGGTTCGTCGGGAGCCCACGGATCACGAAGGTGAAGTGATGGGGGAGTTCGAAGTTTTGAAGGCCGCGTGCCCCTACGCGGCGGTTCCTTCAACAACGCCGGGTGAGGGCACCCGGCCTTCAATCGGGAACTCTTCGGCGGTCCGTTGCAACCCATCGGACTCCCCGATAGCGTCCGGGGATGCGTTTGCGCCTGTTGGGCTTCAATCTCCCGTTGCGATGGTCTGTGGCCGTAGTGTCCCTGTGCGTGGCTTCCGCGTGGGCGCGCGCCGAAACCGAATTCATCCTGCGCGACGGCGTGGCGGTGGCGACCGGCGGGCGCATGGTCCGCACACCGTTCCATACCGATCCCATCGAGGCGCGGATCGTGTCGGGAACGTGGACGCTGCCACAGGCCGGCGAGGGCGTGACCCTTCCCGGCGGTACCAACCGCGTGTGGGAAGCGGTGACGGCGAAGGAGGACGGCAACTTCTCCCACGCGGCGTTGCGGGGCGGCTACGTCGAGGTGCCGTATGTCTCGGACGTTGATCGCATCCTGCTGCTGCGGGCGAGCGGTCACACCATGGCCTATGTGAACGGGGAACCGCGTGCCGGCGACGTCTACCGCAACGGCTCCGTCTCGCTTCCCATAGCGATCCGTCGCGGCACCAACGACCTGTTGTTCGCCACGGCCCGTGGTGGTTTGAGCGTGCGCCTCGCGGTGCCGGAGAAACCCCTCGCGATCGATGTGCGCGACACGACCTTCCCGGATCTCGTGCTCGGCCAGCGCAATGACACGCACGGCGCCGTGATCCTCGTCAACGCGTCGACCAACACCGTCCGCGACCTGGTCCTGGTAGCCTCGGTGCCCGGTGGCGAAACCACCGAGACACCGGTGCGTTCGATTCCG
>JBIKWS010000779.1:0-2631 GCA_044356195.1 Cyanophyceae cyanobacterium | reverse complement strand
ATCCGCTGGCTGCACCAGCGGGTGTTCCAACGGGCCCCGAGCCGCGAGGAATCCGCGATGGGCCTCGCCTTCGTGCGCTCGCAGGTGGGTGTTCCCCACGAACCGCCGATGGCCGCCGCCTGGTCCTACGGCACGGGCCGCTTCGACACCAACAGCCAGCGTGTCGTCGACTTCCGCCCCTTCCCGGAGTTCAAGGACAACCGCTGGCAGGCCGCCGCCAAGTTTCCCGCCGAAGGTCCCCGCAGCCACGCCTCGATCTCCGCCCGTGAAGGGCACCCGGGCGGTTCACAGGAATTCTCCGTCACCCGACGCTGGTCCGCCCGGATGAACGCCACCCTCGAAGTGTCCGGTGAACTCGATCATCCCGGGAATGTCGGCGACGGCGTGCGTGCCCGGCTCGTCTCCAGCCGCCTGGGACTCGTGGCCGAATGGACCGCGAAATCCTCCAAGGCCCGGACCGCTCTGGCCTCCGTGTCGGTCCTCCAGGGCGACACCCTCGACTTCATCGTCGACATGATGGATTCGGAGAACACCGACTCCTTCAAGTGGGCGCCCGTGCTCACCCATCGTCCACCACCGACCGCACCCGCGGGCAGCCTCACCCGCGTCTGGGATGCAGGCCGCGACTTCCGCGGCCCGACCAAGGATCCGGTCCCGCTCGAACCCTGGGGCAAGTACGCGCAGGTGCTTCTGTCCTCGAACGAGTTCGTCTTCGTCGACTGACCCGGCCATGACCACGCGCCGCGCATTCTGTGCCGGTCTCGCTTCCACCGCGCTGCTGGGCGGATGCGCGGGCAGCCGCCCGGAACCCATCCGGATCCTCGACACCCACACCCACTTCTATGACCCCACCCGCCCCGGCGGCGTGAAGTGGCCACCCGCGTCGGAACCCCGCCTTTACCGGCCCGTCCTTCCCCCCGAGTACCAGCGCATCGCGGAACCGCTGGGCATCGCAGGTACCGTCGTGGTCGAAGCCAGTCCCGACGAAGCCGACAACGCCTGGGTCCTCGGATTGTTCCCACGGCACCCGTTCCTCCGCGGCCTTGTGGGTCATCTCAAGCCGGGAACCCCGGGCTTCGCCGAAAACCTCCGACGCGACGCCGCCAACCGCGCCTTCCGCGGCATCCGCACCGGCGGCTGGGACGGCCCGTTGGATGCCGCCAAACCGGGATTCCTCGAAGACTGCCGCCGTCTCCAGGAGGCCGGCCTCATCCTCGAAGTCCTCATCGGTCCCGACCGCCTCCACCACGTCGACCGCATCGCCACCAATCTTCCCAGCCTCCGCATTGTCATCGACCATTGCGCGAATCTTCCGATCGACGGGAAAGCCCCGCCCCAAGCCTGGCTGGAAGGCATGGACCGCTGCACCCGACACGCCCATGTCCACTGCAAGTTCTCCGGCCTGGTCGAAGGAACAGGACGCAACGACGGCACAGCGCCCGACGATCCCGCCTTCTACGCGCCGGTGTTCAACGCCCTGTGGGACCGGTTCGGCCCGGAGCGGCTGATCTTCGGCTCCAACTGGCCGGTGTCCGCCCTGTTCGCGCCGTTGGACCGCGTCGTGGGGATCGCCCGCAGCATTGTCGAAGCCCGCGGCGAGGCGGCCGCCACGCGCTGCCTGCGGACGAACGGGGAACGCGTCTACGGAGTGTCGTTGGCTGCCGGAAGGCCTAGATGAACCGCGACTGCGTCCCGGTGCTCATGAACTTCAATCCGAGCTTCTTGTAGGCCAGCTCGGTCGCCACGCGCCCCTGAGGCGTCCGGTTCAGGTATCCCTCCATGATCAGGTAGGGTTCGTACACCTCCTCGATGGTGTCCGGTTCCTCACCCACCGCCACGGCCATCGAGTTCACCCCGACCGGTCCGCCGCCGAACTTCACCACGATGGTTTCGAGGATCCGCTTGTCCATTTCATCGAGCCCGTTCTGGTCGATCTCCAGCATCGCCAGCGCCCGATCCGCCAGCGGCCCGTCAATCCGTCCATCGCCCCGCACCTGCGCGTAGTCCCGTACACGTCGCAGAAGATTGTTCGCGATGCGGGGTGTCCCTCGACTGCGCCGCGCGATCTCCAGCGCCCCGGTCGGGTCGATGGCCACCTTCAGCAACCCGCCGCTGCGCTGCACGATGCTCTGCAACTGTTCCGCCGTGTAATAATCCAGCCGCTCGCGGATCCCAAAACGGGTCAGCAAGGGCGCGCTCAGCAACCCGCTCCGTGTCGTCGCTCCCACCAGGGTAAACCGCGGGATCGTCAACTGCACCGAACGCGCGTTGGGCCCCTGATCGATGATGATGTCGATCCGGTAATCCTCCATGGCCGAGTACAGATATTCCTCCACGGTCTTCTGCAACCGATGGATCTCGTCGATGAAGAGGATGTCGCCGGCTTCCAGGTTCGTGAGCAGACCGGCCAGGTCGGACGCCTTCTCGATCGTCGGACCGCTGGTGGCGCGGAGCGTCGTGCCCATGGCCTTGGCCAGGATGTTGGCGATCGTGGTCTTGCCCAGCCCCGGCGGACCGCACAACAACACATGATCCAGGGCCTCCGAGCGCAGTCGCGCCGCCGTGACCGCGATCTCCAGCCGCTCCTTGACCTTCGCCTGTCCCGTAAAGTCCGCGAAAAGGCCCGGCCGC
>JBIKWS010000089.1:0-9432 GCA_044356195.1 Cyanophyceae cyanobacterium | reverse complement strand
ACCACCTCATGCAGCCGACGCGGGACGAGCCGCTGATGCGGGCGATCCGGAATGGGATGGCGGCGGCGCGCGTGCCGGTGGAGAGCAGCAAGGGCGAGTGGAGCCGTGGACAGCACGAGATCAACTTCACCCACGACGAGCCGCTGCCGATGTGCGACATGCACGTCGTCTTCAAGCAGGGCGTGAAGGAGATCACCGAACAGCACGGCAAGGCCGTGACGTTCATGGCGAAGTACGCGCCGTCCGAGGCGGGTAATTCGTGCCACCTGCACCTCAGCCTGTGGAAGGACGGCAAGCCCATGTTCTGGGACGCGGAGGCCAAGGCGGGATCGAAGCTGTTCCGGCAGTTCCTGGGTGGGTTGCTGAAGTATTGTCCGGAGCTGTGCCTGTTCTTTGGTCCGACGATCAACAGTTACAAACGCTACCAGGCCGGCAGTTGGGCTCCGACCCGGATGGCGTGGTCGACGGACAACCGGACCTGCGGGTTCCGGATCGTGGGGCATGGGAAATCGTTCCGGATCGAGAACCGGATGCCGGGTGCGGACGCCAACCCCTACCTGGCCTTCGCGGCGATGTTCGCTGCGGGGTTTGCCGGGATCCGCGAAGGGTTGGACTGCGGCACCGAATACAAGGGCAACGCCTACATCGATCCGGCGCTGGCGCGGTTGCCGTCAAGCCTCGCGGAGGCGGCGTCGCTGCTGGACAAGTCGGCCATGGCGCGGGCGGCGTTCGGGGATGCGGTGGTGGACTTTTACGTGCATCACGCCCGCTTGGAGTGTGCCTCGTTTGAGGCCGCGGTGACGGATTGGGAGAAGGGTCGGTACTTCGAACAGATCTAAGGCTGAATAAAAGGGGTGGACGCCCGAGTCCGGGGATTGATCCGTAGTTCAATCCTGTGAGAATTCGAGCGATGCAATTTCCACCACTCAATCCGTACCGGGCGGCCCTGGCCGCAGTGCTGGGGCTGGGCATGGTTTCCGCGGCCTCGGCGGCCACCGGATCGGTGCAGTTCAACCGCGACGTCCGGCCGATCCTGTCGGACCAGTGTTTCGCCTGCCATGGGTTCGACGCGAAACACCGGAAGGCGGGGTTGCGGCTGGATGTCGCCGAGTCGGCCTACGCGCCGAACAAGGACGGCCGGATCGCGGTGAAGCCCGGCGACATCGCCGGCAGCGAACTGTGGAAGCGCATCATCACCCAGGATCCGGACGACGTGATGCCCCCGCCGGATTCCCACAAGACGATCTCGGCGGAACAGAGGAGCGTCCTGAAGCGCTGGATCGAGGAGGGAGCCAAGTACCAACGCCACTGGGCATTCGAGTCACCCACGCGGGGGGCGTTGCCGGCGGTGGCGCTGCCGAATCCCGTGGACCGCTTCATCGCAGACCGGTTGCAGCGGGAGGGGTTGAAGCTTTCGTCCGAGGCGGATCGTCGCACGCTGGCCCGCCGGGTCAGCCTGGATCTGGTCGGGTTGGCGCCGACGCCAGCCGAGGTGGAGTTGTTCGTGAACGATCCGGCACCGGACGCGTACGAGCGGATGGTGGATCGGTTGCTGGCATCGCCGCAGTACGGGGAACGCATGGCGCGGCCATGGCTGGATCTCGCGCGGTACGCGGACACACACGGGCTCCACCTGGACAACGAGCGCCAGATGTGGGCCTACCGCGACTGGGTGGTGAAGGCGTTCAACCGGAACCTGCCGTTCGATCGGTTCACGGTGGAGCAGTTGGCCGGTGACCTGATTCCGAACGGAACCCAGGACCAGTGGGTGGCGACTGGGTTCAATCGCTGCAACGTCACGACCAGCGAGGGCGGGTCGATCGACGCTGAGTTCGTCTTCCGTTATGCGGTGGAGCGGGCGGCGACCACGGCGCAGGCCTGGATGGGGCTGACGGCCGGCTGCGCGGTCTGCCATGACCACAAGTTCGATCCGATTTCGACCAAGGAGTTCTATTCGCTGTACGCCTTCTTCCACAGCGCGGCGGATCCGGCGATGGACGGCAACGTCCTGCTCACGCCGCCCGTCCTGAAATTGCCGAGCGACGAGGAGAGCGCCCGGTTGAAGGCCCTCGACACCGATTTGCGCAACCTCGAGACCGTCATGCTTGCGCAGGCGCGTGTGACCCCGTACCGCGATCCGGCCGACCTCGTGCCGCGTCCGCCGGTGCAGGAGTTGGATACCCTGTGGGTGGATGATGATGTTCCCGCGGGTTGGAAATCGGGAACGAGCACGGGGGGATCCACCCGCTGGGTGACCACCGAGGAAGGCGGACCGGTGCGGCGGGGACGTCGGGCCATCCGACGCGAGGACGGGGGATTGGCGCAGGATGTCTTCGAAGGCGGCACGCCGTTGGAGGTGCCCGCCGGAGCCAAGTTGTACGCGCATGTCCGACTCGATCCCGCGAAGCTGCCGTCCGCCATCATGCTCCAGTTCCGGACGGACGACTGGAAGCACCGGATCCTGTGGGGCGACGTGGACGCGATCGATTGGGGTGCCAAGGGCACCACGCAGCGGGCGCACGGTGGACCGCTTCCGACCGCGGGCGAATGGGTGCGCCTCGAATTTGATGCCGCCAAGGTGGGGCTGAAGCCCGGCGACAAGATCACGGGCCTCGCCTACACGCAGCAGGGCGGTCGGGTGATGTGGGATGAGGCGGGCGTGAAGGGGCAGATGGATCCGGCGAATGATCCGACGCGTTCCTTTGCGGCGTGGTGGAAGCAGCAGCAGGGACAGGACGTGGCGATGTTGCCGGCGGACCTGCGCAAGGTCCTGAAGGAAGTGCCGGGCACCAACCAGACCCCGGCGCAGGTTACGGCGTTGCGGGATCACTACCTGGCGCGCGTTTGCGCGGATACCCGCGAAACCTTTGCTGCCTCGCTGGCGGGATTGGAAGCCGCCCGCAAGCGGCGGAACGAACTCGAAGGGCAGATTCCTTCGACGTTCGTCTGGAAGGATCTGGACAAGCCCCGGGACAGTTTCGTGATGACCCGCGGGGCCTACGACAAGCCTGGCGAGAAGGTGACGCGCGGCGTTCCGGCGGTGTTGCCGCCCTTGCGGACAGAAGGTCTGCCCACGCGCATGGACCTGGCGAACTGGCTGGTGGGTGACGATCACCCGCTGACGGCGCGAGTCACGGTGAACCGCTTCTGGCAGCAGTTCTTTGGCGTGGGCTTGGTCGCTTCGTCGGAGGATTTCGGATCACAGGGCGAGCCGCCATCGCACCCGGAATTGCTCGACTGGTTGTCCGTGGAATTCCGCGAGGGCGGGTGGGACGTGAAGGCGCTGGTCCGCCTGCTGGTGACGTCGGCGACGTATCGCCAGTCCTCGGTGGTGACGCCCGATCTCCTGGCGCGGGATCCCGCCAACCGGTTGCTGGCGCGGGCTCCGCGCTTCCGGCTGGATGCCGAACAGTTGCGCGACAACGCGCTGACCGTGGCTGGTCTCGCGGTGTTGCAGATGGGAGGGAAGGGCGTGAAGACGTACCAGCCTCCCAACATCTGGGAGCCCGTGGGCTTCGTGGGTTCCAACACCCGCGACTACCGTCAGGACGAAGGTGCGTCGTTGTACCGGCGGAGTCTCTATACCTTCTTCAAGCGCACCGCGCCGCCGCCGTTCATGACGACCTTCGACGCGCCCAACCGCGAGGGACTGTGCGCCCGGCGCGAGCGCAGCAACACGCCCTTGCAGGCGCTCCAGTTGCTCAACGACGTCCAATACTTCGAGGCGGCCCGTGGCCTTGCCCAACGGATGCTGCGCGAGGGTGGGGCTGACCTGACAGCGCGGGTGCGCTTCGGCTATCAGGTCGTGCTGGGACGGCCGCCTGCGGCGGACGAACTCACCGTGATCACCCAATCGCTGGAGCGTGCGCGTGCACGTTACCGCACGGATGAAGCGGCGGCCCAGAAGGCGATCGGGTTCGGCGATTCGAAGCCGGATCCAACGCTCGATGCCGCGGAACTGGCGGCGTACACGCTGACCGCGAACCTGCTGTTGAACCTCGACGAAACCGTGACCCGTAACTGAAGGAAACCCATGGATCCCCTGATTGAGTATCATGTTCAACGGACGCGGCGTCAGTTCTTCGGCGACGTCGGGTTGCGGTTGGGAGGCCTGGCCCTGGGCGGGTTGATGGCGGGCGGCGCGGGACGGACGTTGCTCGGCGCTGATGCGGCCTCGTCGGCCGGTCGCGTGCACCCGGCCATTCCCGGGTTGCCCCACTTCGCGCCCAAGGCGAAGTCGATCATCTACCTGCACATGAACGGCGCGCCTTCACAGATCGACTTGTGGGACCACAAGCCGGGATTGCGGGCGTACTTCGACAAGGACCTTCCGGAATCGATCCGGAACAACCAACGGTTGAGCACCATGACCAGCGGGCAGTCGCGGTTTCCGGTGGCTCCGTCGAAGTTCGACTTCCGTCAGCACGGCCGTTGCGGGACCTGGGTCAGCGACGTGCTCCCGCACACGGCCAAGATCGTGGATGAGATCGCCCTGGTGCGTTCGGTGTACACCAACGCGATCAACCACGATCCGGCGTGCACGTTCGTGATGACGGGCAGCGAGATTCCCGGGAAGGCGAGCATCGGTTCGTGGCTTTCCTACGGCCTCGGGAGCGAGAGCAATGACCTCCCGGCATTCGTGGTGTTCACGCCGTCGTTCCCGTCCAGTGGCAACGGCCAGGCGTTGTTCTCGCGGATGTGGGGCAGCGGATTCCTCCCGACGCGTTACACGGGCGTGGCCCTGCGCGGCGCCGGCGATCCGGTGCTGTACCTGCAGAACCCGCCCGGCGTCGGTGTCACCGATCGACGCGACATGCTGGAGGCGTTGAACGAACTCAACCGGAAGCAGCATGGCGTCTACGGCGATCCCGAGATCCAGACGCGCATTTCGCAATATGAGATGGCCTTCCGGATGCAGACCAGTGTTCCGGAACTCACGGATCTCTCGAAGGAGTCGGCGGCGACGCTGGAGATGTACGGAGCCGATGTGAAGCGCACGGGCAGCTTCACCCATGCGGCGATCCTCGCCCGACGCCTCGTGGAACGTGGCGTGCGCGTGGTGCAGTTGCTGCATCGCGGATGGGATCAACACGACAACCTGCCCAACGCCCTGAAGAACCAGTGCCTCGACACCGATCAGGCTGTCGCGGCGCTGGTGATGGATCTCAAGCAACGCGGCCTGCTGGATTCAACGCTGGTCGTCTGGGGCGGCGAGTTCGGTCGCACGGTGTATTCGCAGGGACGCCTGGCGCCGGACAATTACGGTCGCGACCATCATCCGCGGAACTTCTGCATGTGGATGGCCGGCGGCGGCGTGAAGGGCGGCACGGTCTACGGCCAGACCGACGACTTCAGCTACAACGTCGTCGAGAATCCGGTCCATGTGAACGACCTCAACGCGACCATCCTGCAGTGCATGGGCATTGATCATCGGCGGTTCACGTTCAAGAACACCGGTCTCGACCAGAAGCTCACCGGCGTCGAGGAGGCGCATGTGGTGAAGGAACTGTTGGCGTAGGTTGCGATCGACAGGCCGCCCGGGCAGGGTGGGTTCCGATTTCCATGAAATTCCTCAAGCTGCTGGGGGCCTGCCTTGCCCTGTGTGGAACCATGCTGGCGCAATCTGAACCGATGATCCCGTTGTGGGCCGCGGGCAGCGTTCCCGGAGCGCTGGGCGAGGGTACCAATGACACGCCGACGCTCACCGTGTTCCTGCCGGAGTCCGGCACGGCCACGGGTGCGGCCATGGTGATCTGTCCCGGCGGCGGATACGGACATCTGGCGGCGCACGAGGGACGAGATTACGCCCTGTTCCTGCGTCGCGAAGGCATTGCCTGCTTCGTGCTGAAGTATCGGCTGGGTTCCCACGGCTATCGGCATCCGGTGATGCTGGGGGATGCCGCCCGTGCCGTGCGGTTGGTGCGCGCCCGTGCCGCCGAGTGGGGCGTCGATGCGGACCGGGTCGGGATCATGGGCAGCAGCGCCGGCGGCCACCTAGCCTCGACGTTGGTCACGCACTATGACGCGGGGAATCCCCAAGCCACCGATCCGGTCGATCGCCAGAGTTCGCGTCCGAGCCTCGGCGTGTTGTGTTACCCGGTGATCTCGTTCGGGAAGTACACGCACCAAGGGTCGAAGAACAACTTGCTGGGAACGAACCAGACGCCGGAGTTGGTGGAGTTGCTGTCGAACGAGAAGCAGGTGCGGAAGGATGGGCCGCCGGTATTCCTCTGGCACACGGTCGAGGACAAGGCCGTGCCGCTGGAGAATTCCCTGTTGTTCGCGCAGGCCATGCGCGATGCCGGTCTGCCCTTTGACCTGCACATCTACGAGAAGGGGCGTCACGGCATCGGACTGATGTCGAAGCCCCCGGCCTTCGAGAACCCGCATCCGTGGGCGCAGGCGCTGGTGTTCTGGCTTCGAGGGAACCGCTTTGCGCGGTGAAAGGGGGTGGAAGTGATCCACCATCATTTGTGGGTGGTGCACACGGATGGTACGGAGACCTGTCTGCTGGAGCGGGACACGACGGAGGAGCAATCGGGCTACCTGTGCGAAGAGGTGCAGCGTGCGTTGGGTGCCGGGGTTGAAAACGGGGATGCGGGACGTGCCGCGAAGAAGGAGTAGCCGCAAAAATCGAAAGAAGACGCAAAGAGGGGAACAGGCGTGGGGCTGCTTCTTTTGCGTCTCTTTCGACTCCGCGCGAGAAGCATTCCGTCTCGATGGTGGACGGGAAGGGACGGGGTTTCGCGCGGAGGCGCAGGGGCGCAGGGCAGGGACTGACCCGGGAGTTTTGAGGAAGGCGGTTTCGGCCTCTTGCGCACTTTACCGGCAGATCGCATCCCCTTTGCGGCTTCGAGGCTTGGCGGCTTATCCCTGCTGTCCCCTTTACGGACACACAGCGGAAGCAGCGCTGCAAAGCCGCGAAAAGGGAGTTGCCGCAAAAATCGAAAGAAGACGCAAAGAGGGGAACAGGCGTGGGGCTGCTCTTCTTGCGCCTCTTTGCGTTCCTTGCGGCAAAAGTGGTTTTCGGTTGGGACCGGGAATGCCTCACGCTCTGGGCGCGAAGGCCGCGAAGAGCGAGGGAGGCTTGGCGGACGGACAGAGAAGGAAAAGCCGCAAAGCCGCAAAGCCGCGAAGGTGAACCTCTGCGCTCTCTGCGGCTCGGCGTGAAAATTTGCTCCGGCTCCGGTCTTCGCGGTCTTCGCGGCTTATCCCCGCTACACCGCGGTGACCGGGGTCCAGACCTCGACGACGCCGTCGCGGGTGGCGCGTTGGTAGCGGTGGTCGTAACGCTCGAACTCCGGGGCATGCACCGGCTTCAGGCCGGAGGCGGGAATCCACTGGTCCCAGATGGCCCGCCAGGTGTGATGGATTCCGGCGACGGGTCCTTCGTGCTCGAACACGGCAAAGTGGAGGGCTGGGATCCGCATCCGGCCCACGCCGGGATCGAGGTGGGCGAAGCTTTCGACCTCCACGGCGGTCATGTACTCGAACGCGTCCTCGCGGGCGGCGCACAGGACCCCGAAGGTGACACATCCCGGCGGAGTGTACCGGAACAGCGGACCGGTGGTGAAATCGGCCCACTGGACGGGAATGGATTCGGCCGCGTCGGCGTGGGTGTGCCAGCGTCGCATGCCTGCGAGATGTCGGAGGGGGGCGTCTTCGAAGCGGACGGGTCGGATGGATTCCATGGAACGGTTCGGTCAAGCGCAACGACTCTGACCAACAGCATCCAGCGCCAGGATTGCGCAGCGGGTGGAAAGGCGCAGAAAGTGAAACGTCGTCTGGGGAGAGAATTGGCGGAAGGGGAGGGATTTGAACCCCCGGTACGGTTGCCCGTACGCCTGATTTCGAGTCAGGTGCCTTCAACCACTCAGCCACCCTTCCGCTCGCAGGCCGGTGAAGTATCCAATCCGACGGCCCGCTGGCAAGCGTGGCTTCCGGGAGTTGGAAGATTTTGGTCAGGGCTTCGGTGGTGCCTCTTCCTCGGCGCGGGCCTTGAGCGCGTCCTTTTTGGACTGCTCGAGGTCCTTGAGCTCGGGCTTGGCGGCGTTGGCGGGGACGAAGCGGAGGGCAGCGGCGTTGATGCAGAAGCGGCGGTCGGTGGGGGTCTTGTAACCCTCGCCTTCGAAGACGTGGCCGAGGTGGGCGTCGCAGCGTTTGCAGACGGTCTCGATGCGGGTCATGCCGAGGGTGGTGTCGCGCCGTTCGAGGACGCCCTTGGCCTTGCTGGTGTCGTAGAAGGAGGGCCAGCCGCATCCGCTGTGGAACTTCTCCTTGGAGGTGAAGAGTTCGGCGTTGCAGCACACGCAGAAGTAGGTGCCCTCGCCCTGCTTGTTGAAGAGTTCGTAGGCTTCGCCGAACGGACGTTCGGTGCCGGCGGTGCGGGTGACCCGGAATTGTTCCGGCGTGAGGAGCTTGCGCCACTCGGCATCGGTCTTGACGACCTTGGCGGGCTGGGTTTCCACGGTGGGCGGTTTGTTGGTGGTTGCGGTCTTGTCGGCGGCGATGGCGACCAGCGCCGTGGCGGCGAGGAGGCAGGAGGTGTGTCGGAGGTTCATGGTGTTTGCGGGTTACCGGCTCACGGTGAGCTTCACGCCGTCGCCCATGGCGCGGTCGAGACGGGCGCGGGCAACGCTGAAGTCGCGCAGGGCGACCGAGTAGGTGTTGCGTGCCTCGGTGAGTGCGGTCTGGGCGGAGAGGACATCGAGTTGGGTGCCGGTGCCGGCGTCCGAACGGGCGACGGACAGGCGCAGGGCTTCCTCGGCCTGCTCGATGACCTTGGACTGGGACTCGAGCACCTCGCGGGCCTCGATGAGGTTGGAGTGGGCGGTACGGACTTCGAGTTCGATGCGGCGGGCGGTGTCGTCGACGTCGATGTGGGCCTTGGTGCGGCGGGCCTTGGCCGCCTGGACCTTGCCCTTGGTGAGACCGGCGTCCCAGAAATTCCAGGAGAGCTGGGCCCCGACGTTCCAGCCATCGAGCGGCGAGGAGAGGTCGCGGTTGAAGTTCTTGGATTGCCATCCGTAGCCGGCGACGGCGGCGAGCTCGGGGTAGTAGTCGGCGCGGGCCTGGATCACCTCTTCGTCGCGGAGCTTCTCGGCGGTGCGGAGCGCGGCGAGTTCGGGGCGGTTCGCAATGGCGGCGGCGAGGGCATCCTGGAGGCCGACGTCGGAAGGAACGGCGGCGAGTTTGTCGGCGGTCTGGAGCGGTATGTCCTGGTCGGCACCACGGGGAACGTTGAACCCGAGGAGGACGGCGAGGTTGTTGCGGGCGATGCGGAGGGCATTGCGGGCGCGGATGAGCCGGGGCTTGGAATTGGCGAGTTCGACCTCGGCGCGGAGGACGTTGAAACGGGGAACGGTGCCGGCATCGAAGCGGCGACGGGTGTCGGCGAGTTCCTGTTCGAGGAGCTTGATCGAGGCTTCCTGG
>JBIKWS010000778.1:0-2633 GCA_044356195.1 Cyanophyceae cyanobacterium | reverse complement strand
AGCAAGAGACCTTTCGGGAGAACCCGCGGAGGAGTTCGGCTGCCCAAACATCCATCGGGCCGCAATCCCGGCCCCGCCCATCACGGCCAGCCCCGCTGCCCACGCGAGGACGAATCGACGTCGGGGATGCACCCGCTGCTGCGCTCCCTGCGCCGCGAGGATCTGTTCACGCAGTCCCGGTGGAGGACTGACCGTCCGGAACGCCGAGGCTATGCGCTGATCCCGCTCGCGCTCCTCCATCCACGCCGCCCATTCGTCCGGATGACTTCGCAAGATCTCCAGTGCGGCCGACAGTTCCGGCGCAGAAGCGGCCAGATCGGCGGTGGTTGCCGCGGCGGCAATCATTCGGGCTTCGGCAAGGTTCATGGGATGGGAGGGATCATTGTTCATGCAGTGGGGCCCTGCCGCTTATGGAAGGTTGGGGGCGGGAACGTGAGGACCTGCGGGTCCGAAGTCTGCGGGGACAAGGTCTTCTGGAGTCGTTGGCGCAGCAGCACCTTCCCACGAGAAAGTCGGGACATGACCGTACCGATCGGCACTTCGAGGGCTTCAGCGATTTCGCCGTAGGGCAACTCCTCCAGATAGAACAGGAGCAGTGGAGCCCGGAAGGGTTCCTCGAGGGCATGCAATGTTTCGAGGACGATGCGCCCATCGAGGCGGCTCCAGACCTCGGGCTCGACCACGGGAAGGTCCGGTTCGGCAGCGTCGAGATCCGTGTGCGGATGCCGCGCGTCGTGACGTCGCATCCGCAGGAATTCCCGGTGCAGCGTGGTGAACAGCCAGGAGCGGACCTTGGACCCATCCCGCAGCTGGTGTCCCTTGGTTGCCCACAGGAGGAACGTCTGCTGGGTCAGGTCCGCCGCATGGTGCACCGACCCGGTCAGCCCGAGGGCAAACCGGTACAGCGGGGCCTGATACAGGTCCACCAACTGTTCCATGTCCGGCAGGTTCACAATGGATGGAGGTGCGAAGCGGAAGAATATTCCCGGGAATATTTTCCCGGGTCGATGCTCCCACGTACATGGAAGCTGCACGGCATCGACCAAAAGGAACGCGCATTCTGCTGGGATTCCTCCTCCTCGGGGCAGCCTTTGCGATCGTGGGGTGCGCCCGGTTTGAACCCGAGTCCGCCGCGCGACTGAGTCGTGGAAACATGGGTTTCGGGGGCTCCGGTGCCTGGGTCGCCACCTCCCGTCTGACCCTCCAGATCGAATCCGGCCGCGCCGGACAGAACGGCGCACAGGCCGCCGGTTGCTCCTCCTGCCGATGAAAATCATCCCGCAAGATCGTTTCCTCCTCCGGAGCGCCCTCCGGTTCGTCCTCGGGAGCATCGTCACGCCCACCGTGCTGGCCGCCTCCCGGGAAATCCCAGCGGCTGAATTCGACGTGGATTCCCTGGCCTCCAGCGATGTGGAGGTCTTCCAGGGATCCGCCGCGGCCGGAATCAACCTGGGCGACACCTGGATCCGCGCCGAGGTGAACGGCGGCTGGTTCGGCGTCGATTACGCGCCGGTGGACTTCGACCTGTTCGGACGGTCCACGCGCATCGAGGAATCCCGGATCGGCGTTGGCCTTCGCCTCGCGCGGTCGGTCGGCGAACGGTGGACATTCCTCGCCGATGCTTCCGCGTACGACGGTTTCCAGTCCTATCGCAGCGCCTGGGTTTCGCAGTGGTACACGCAATTCTTCGAAGGCCTTCCGGGCTTGGAAGAGGCGGATCCCGCCGGATTGTCGGGCGGCGTCGGCGTCCGCCACGAAGTGCTTCCAACGCGACTCTGGATCCAACTGGACGCCGGCCTCGCGCGGGATCGCATCGCCCCGGGATACGCGGAGGTTCTCGACGAGAACGAATCCCTCGTCGACGTCAGCCCCCTCCGAAGCCAACTCGCCACCCAGAGCTACCGACTGAGCTTCGAGGCGGCGGTCACCCCATGGCTGAAGACCCGAACCGCGATCCGGGTGGCAGATCAGGTGGAACGCCGGCCCCGCTGGTCGGCCACCGGGGAAGCGAACTTCGCGCTCGGCCCCGACTGGGTCGTGCGACTCGACGGAGGCTACACCTGGGAACAGTTCAACGGCGACGAAGGCCGGCGCTTCGAGGGCTGGTGGACGGGGGCGGGCGTTGAATGGGAGTTCCGCGAAGGCTGGCACTGGGTGACCCGAGCGCGTGCCTATCGCGACAATGGCGAGATCGAGAACAGCATCTCTTTTTCGACCTCCGCCCCGCCGCTGGATGCCGCCGAACTCAACATGGGGTTTCGCTGGTCCACGCCCGGTCACACCGTGTTCGTAGGTGCCGGACCGTACTGGTCCCACTACGAACCCGTGACGTTCACCACCGCTTTCTTTGCCAACCTCTACCGCGACCGCGTGTTCCTCGCAGTCCAGGCGTCGTACCGCTGGGAATTCTAACGCCGCACGCCCCCTCTCCCGAAACGAACGTCGGATCCTCAAACAACCGCATTGGAAATGAGAACCACACAAATTCAGCTCCGGACATCGGCCATCGCGCTCTGGCTCCTGGGATCGGCCACGGTCTGGGGCCAGTCCCGCTACGTCGCCGGCGACATCGTCGACAACTTCACCCTCACCGACCGCGCCACGGGAAACCCGGTTCGCCTCTCGGACTTCAC
>JBIKWS010000777.1:0-2634 GCA_044356195.1 Cyanophyceae cyanobacterium | reverse complement strand
CCCTACTGCGGTTGCCTCGGCTACCTCGGATTCAACCGCGAAAGCCAGCTCAGCATCACCATCCGGTCCGCCGTCATCCGACGACGCCACGCGTGGTTCCACACCGGGGCCGGCATTGTCGCCGATTCCATCCCCGAGGCCGAACTCGACGAAACCCTTGCCAAGGCCCGCGGCCTGTTCGCCGCCTTCGGCTGCCAACCCGCGCCTGTTCACGCCCTGCCATGACCCCTTCCTTCGCCTGGCTCAACGGGCGGCTCCTGCCCGAATCCGAGGCCGTGTTGCCCGTGCTGGATCGCGCCGTCCTCTACGGCGACTCCCTCTTCGAGACCGTCCCCATCCGCCACGGCCGCCCCTTCCAATGGCAGGCCCACCTCGACCGACTCGACGCCGGAGCCGCCCTCACCGGGATCAACCCCGGACTCTCCCACGCGCAGTGGACCGAAGCCCTCCGCGCCCTCCTCGCCGCCAACAACGCGCTCCACGGAGCCGTGCGCCTCACCGTCACCCGGGGCGTCGGACGCCGCGGATACTCCCCGCGCGGCGCGGATTCACCGAACCGAATCCTGACCTGGCACCCAGCCGAACCCATCGAACGTCCGCATCCCGGGTGGCACCTCCGGACCAGCCGATTCCGCCTCGCCTGCGGCGATCCCCTCGCCCCCGCCAAGCACGGCTCCCGTCTGCTCCAGGTCGTCGCACGCGCCGAAGCCGAGGCCGCCGGAGCGGACGAGGCCCTGTTGCTCGATACCAACGGCTGCCTCGCCGAAGCCACTTCCGGAAACCTCTTCTGGATCGACGCCAACGCCGTCCACACCCCGCCGCCCGACGCCCCCGTGCTCCCGGGAATCACCGCCGCCTGCCTCCGTCCCCTCTTGGCCGCCCGTGGCCTGGACCTCCGCGAAACGCGCGCGCCCATCGACGCCCTCCGCCAATCCCGTGGTGCCTTCCTCACCCTCAGCACCCTCGGCATCGTCCCGATCCTCTCGTTGGACGGCCAACTTTTGCCGGTTCCCGACATCGTCCCCCAACTCGCCGAAGACCTCCTGCGGTGGATGGATCAGGACGGGTTGTTCCCCAAAAACACCGGTTGAACCCGCGCCCGCAATACCCCACACCAAGGGGAAAACGTTCGTTGCCGCGCACATGACACCGCCGCAGGTCCGCACCGCATTGCCCGCCCGCATCCGTTTCGCCGGAGGTTTCCTCGGCGCCTTGGTCCTCCCTCTTTCCCCCATTTCGCACTGATCCGTCCCACCCCACCCCACGCCACACCTTCCATGCTCCAACTCGCACGTTACTCCATCGGCACCGGCGACCGCTTCGCCCACCAGGCCAAGGCCCAGCTCCAGGCCTGCGCCCAGATCACCAAGGACGGCTTCCCCGTGGTCCCCGTCTGGAACAAGTCCAACCGCGAACACACCTTCATCGGTTCCGAACCCGCCTCCGTTCTCGCCGCCGCCCAGGCCGCCGTGAAGGCCCTCGACTGGAAGCACCCCTGGCACGTCGACGCCGACCATATCCGCCTCGAGACCGTCGACCGCTTCCTCCCGCACTCCGACTTCTTCACCATCGACGTCGCCGACAGCATCGGCCGCGCCCCGGAACCCGGTCAGGTCGACGCCTTCATCGACCGCCACCCCGAACTCGTCGGCACGGTCGCCATCCCCGGCACCACCGAACCCATCACCACCACCCGCGACGAAATCGCCCGTTACGCCACCCGTTTCCTCCAGGCCGTCGCCGAGGCCGGCCGCATCTTCCGTCACATCGAGGCGAAGAAGGGCGCGGGCAATTTCATCGCCGAAGTCTCCATGGACGAGACCGACGAACCCCAGACGCCGCCCGCCCTCGCCGTCATCCTCGCCGCGCTCGCCGACGAGAAGGTCCCCGTCCAGACCATCGCGCCCAAGTTCACCGGCCGGTTCAACAAGGGCGTCGATTACGTCGGCGACCTCGCCCAGTTCGAACGGGAGTTCAACGACGACCTCGCCGTCATCGCCTGGGCCGTCGCCCGCTACGGCCTCCCCGCCAACCTCAAGCTCAGCGTCCACTCCGGCTCCGACAAGTTCTCGCTGTACCCGATCATCCGACGTGCCCTCAAGCGCACCGGCGCCGGCGTCCACCTGAAGACCGCCGGCACCACGTGGCTCGAAGAGGTGATTGGCCTCGCCGAAGCCGGTGGGGAAGGCCTCGCCTTCGCTCGCGGGATCTATCTCTACGCGCTCGAACACGTCGACGAACTCTGCGCCCCGTACGCCTCCGTGATCGACATCGACCGCTCCCGCCTGCCCTCGCCCGACGAGGTCAACGGCTGGGACGGCGAACGCTTCGCCGCCGCGCTGCGCCACGAGCCTGAGGACCCGCGCTTCCACAGCGGTTTCCGCCAACTCATCCACGTCTCTTTCAAGCTCGCCGCAAAGCAGGGCCAGCGCTACCTCGACCTCCTCGACCAGAACGCCGAAATCGTCGGACGCAACGTCACCGACAACCTCTACCGCCGACACCTCCGCCCGCTGTTCATCGGCTGAAAGCCCCACGACGCACCACGCACCCTTTCCCGCGATTCCCACCTCCGGTTTTACGTATGCAAAAGCGTTTCCTCGGCCGCACCGGCCTGCATCTCCCGATCCTCGG
>JBIKWS010000775.1:0-2638 GCA_044356195.1 Cyanophyceae cyanobacterium | reverse complement strand
CTTGGGAGAAGCAGGGGTTTCCCGGCCTGAGGAACGATCAGCGCGTGTTTCTCCAGCGGCGCGCCGGTCTGCGTCCCAGCCTCATCGAGGTCCGCCAGATCGTGGACGCCGAGCAGATGATCGCCGTCGACCTGCTCGAGTCGGAGGCCGGAGAGTTCCTCTTGATGGACCGCTCCCTGGCCAGCCGTGCTCCGCGGTTTTCCACCTGGCTGGTCTGGACCTATGACCTCCCGCATTGCCGGTTGCTGCACGGGGCGATGTTCGAAGTGGACCCCATCCATGATTTGGGCCCCGCGGAGGTCCTGGAGATCCTCCTCGATCACCTCGGTTGTCCGAAGTCGGCGAGCGAACGGAGGCGTTGGATGCTCGATGGCTTCCTGAAGGTCAAGGAGAGCCTGGACGCGGCCATCCAATTCCGGCTTCGGACCGGGATGGAAAGCATGGATACCCGTCCGCGCGCGTCGATGTTGCCCAAGCTTCCGCCGCTGGATCCGGATCTGCAGGCCAAGGTTCCTCCCCGATTGCTCGAAAACCCTCCAGTCCTCCCCACGGAGAGTGTTCGGGTGAGCAAGGCGTTGGTCGATACAGGGGGGCTGGAACGGGATATCCGCATGGACCTCTTGCGGGCCTGGATGAACGAGCCGGTGCCGGCGCTGCGCGGCCAGACCCCGCGCGAAGCCGCGGTGGATCTGGAGCTTCGTCCGCGGTTGGTCCAATTGGTGAAGGACCGGGTGCGCGACTTCGATCTGAGGAACCTGAACGAGGGCATCACCGGGGACATGAACTGGGCGTTGCGGGATCTTGGATTGGACGAGTGGATCTATCCGCCGCCGCCTCCCCGGCCGCGACTGGCACGGCAGGACGACCCGGAGAACAATTGAGGGGGGAGTTCCAAGAATTCAGTTTCAAGGTCCAAGTCTCTGGATTCGGGGCGGCGATGTCCTCATCGCCATGGGAAAGGCGTCGGAACGGCGACGAGGACGTCGCCACCCCGTTCTGTTCGGGCGACTGTTGACTGGCGACTGGCGACTCCCCTCAAACCTGAAAACTTCCTGTTCCTCCCCGAATCGGGGCTTTCGCGGTGGCGTGGTTCGGGGGCAGCATGTGGGGACACGCCATGAGTTCGCCATTCGTATTGGGCTTGGTCGCGGTCACCCTCGCTCTCAACGGAGCTGCGCACGCGGATCCCGTGCGGCCCGTGGGCCGGGATGGTCATGTCCTGAATCTGGATTTCGAGACGGGGGACCTGCGCGACTGGAAGACGGAGGGAGACGCGTTCGAGGGCCAGCCCGTCCGGGGTGATGTCGTCGCCGTGCGGCGTCCGGACATGAAGTCGGCGCACGAGGGGCAGTATTGGATCGGTGGCTTCGAGAAGTATGGCGACGACCGTCGCGGGGTGCTGACGAGCGAGACGTTCAAGCTGACCCATGGGTGGGCGAGCTTCCGTGTGGCGGGCGGAAACTGGCCGACCACGCGGGTGGAGTTGATCGATGTGGGCACGCAGAAGCCGATCTTCCAGGCCAGCGGCAACGAGAGTGAAACGCTGCGGTTGGTCGTGGCGGATCTGTCGCCGCATGTGGGGAAGGAGGTCTTCCTGCGCGTGGTCGACCAACAGGTGGGGCACTGGGGCCACATCAACTTCGACGGGTTCGTCCTGTATTCCGCGAAGCCCACGCTCGAAGGGTCCGTGCCGCTGGCCGCGGTCCAGCAGGCCGCGCCGCCCCCGGCCGACGATGTTCCGTTTGCCGGCCTGACGGCAGCCGAAGCAGCGGAGAAGGCCACCTTGCCGCCGGGTTTCCGGATGCACGTCTTCGCCGCGGAACCCGACGTGAAGCAGCCCATCGCGTTCTGCGACGACGACCGCGGGCGTCTGTGGATTGCCGAAGGTTATTGCTACCCGCGGCGGCGTCCCGAAGGCCAGGGCATCGACCGCATCCTGGTGTTCGAGGACACCGACGGGGATCATCGCTTCGACAAGCGGACGGTGTTCATGGAAGGGCTGAACCTGGTGTCCGGACTGGAGGTCGGGTTCGGCGGCGTGTGGATCGGGGCCGCTCCGAACCTGCTCTTCGTTCCGGTGTCCGACTGGGACAGTCCGAAGCCGTCGGGCGAAGCGAAGGTGTTGTTGGACGGCTGGGATTTCGCAGCGGACACGCACGAGACGCTGAACACGTTCAACTGGGGACCGGACGGATGGCTGTACGGGTGTCATGGGGTGTTCTGTCCGTCGTGGGTGGGCAAGCCGGGGGCGGGACCGAATGATCGGCAGTGGGTGGACTGCGCCGCGTGGCGGTATCATCCGGTGCGCCACACCTTCGAGGTCTTTTCCGAAGGCGGCAGCAACCCGTGGGGCATCGACTTCGATGAGCACGGCCAGCTGTGGGCGGAGATGTGCGTCATCCCGCATCTCTGGCATCTGGTGCAGGGCGGGCGATACGAGCGCCAGGGCGGCGAGCATTATGCCGTCGGCGCGGAAGAAGTCCGCCGGAACCAGCGCCACCAGCAGAAGTTTGGCGCGCGTTCGAAGACCCTGTTTCCGTACTTCTACGAGGACATCAAGATGACCGGCGACCACCTGCACTACGCCGGCAACAAGGGGCCGCACGCGGGGAACGGCCGCAGTGATCAGGCGGGTGGC
>JBIKWS010000776.1:0-2638 GCA_044356195.1 Cyanophyceae cyanobacterium | reverse complement strand
CCAAGGCCAAGCGCGTGATCTACCTGCACCTCACTGGATCACCGCCCCACCTCGACCTTTACGATTACAAACCCGAGCTCGTGAAACGCAACGGGCAGGATTGCCCGGACGCCTTCCTCAAGGGCAAGCGGTTCGCCTTCACGTCCGGTGTTCCCAAGCTTTTGGGAACACCCCGGAAATTCGCCCAACACGGCAAGGGCGGCGTCTGGCTCTCCGATGCCATTCCGCACCTGCATTCCGTGGCCGATGAGTTGTGCGTCATCAAGTCGATGACCACCGACCAGTTCAATCACGCCCCGGCCGAACTGCTCGTCTACACCGGATCGCCGCGCCCCGGCCGGCCGTCCATCGGATCCTGGGTCACCTACGGCCTCGGCACCGAGAACCAGAACCTCCCCGGCTTCGTCGTCCTCATCTCCAGCGGCGTCCAACCGAACGGCGGCCGCAATTCCTTCGGCAGCGGCTTCCTGCCCTCCGTCTACCAGGGCGTCCAATGCCGCTCCAAGGGCGACCCCGTCCTCTACGCGTCGGATCCCGACGGCCTCGATCGCGGCACCCGCCGTCTCAGCCTGGATGTCCTCCGCGACCTCAACGAAATGCAGGCCCGCGAACTCGGCCATCCCGAGACCGCCACCCGCATCGCCCAATACGAACTCGCCTTCCGCATGCAGGCGTCCGTGCCCGAGGTCATGGACATCAACCGCGAGTCCGCGGCCACGCTCGAGGCCTACGGTGCCAAACCCGGAGAATCCAGCTTCGCCAACAACTGCCTCCTCGCGCGCCGCCTCGTCGAACAGGGCGTCCGCTACGTCCAACTCTTCGACTGGGGCTGGGACTTCCACGGCACCGGACCCAGCGAGGACATCCGCGACGGCCTCACGAAAAAGTGCGCCACCATGGACCGCCCCGTGGCTGCCCTCCTCAAGGATCTCCGCCAGCGCGGCATGCTCGACGAAACCCTCGTCGTCCTCGGTGGCGAATTCGGTCGCACCCCGTTCCGCGAAGGCCGCACCGCGAAAGGGGACATCCTCGGACGCGACCACTTCCCGGACTGCTATTCCATGGTGGTCGCCGGCGGCGGCGTCCGAGGCGGAATGATGTACGGCGAATCCGACGAACTCGGGTTCAGCCCGGCCGAGAACAAGGTCAATGTCCACGACCTGCAGGCCACGTTGATGCACCAACTCGGGTTCAACCACGAACGCCTGACCTACCGTTTCCAGGGCCGCGATTACCGCCTCACCGACATCCACGGCGAGATCATCCGCGGGATTCTGACGTAAGCCACGTCCTGGTGAACTGTCGCCACCCCGGCTCTGGGACGGGGAGGTGATGTCCTCATCGCCGTTGGGAGAGGCTTTGGAATGGGCGACGTGGACGTCGCAGGAGACTGGGAACTTCGTCTGTACGCGGCGTGCCCTCACGCGGCGTATGGAGGGGTGGGTTCAGGATTCGCCGGGTGGGGGCACCCGGCCTTCAACCAGGGACTCATTCCACAGCCTCCTGACGTCGTCTACGTTTTGGCTCTGGAAACTGGGAACTGGCGACTGGGAACTCTGGAAAGCAAAACACCGGCAAGACCGCGGGCACCCTAAATTTCCCCAAGCCCGAATCTTGCCGGTGGCTCGCCAAACGCTTCCCTTCCCTAATTTCCCCGGGCCTCGCTTGACGTTGCCTTCAGCCTTGCGGCCGACGACGTGGTAACAATGGCCCCCAACGCCGTTCCCCGACAGCCGGGTTGAAGGTGAACATTCTGAGGGCGATTCCCCTACGACTTTCGCCGGTGGTCGGTTCCCCTGCGTAACCAGCCCAACAAAAAGGCCGACGGTGAAGGATCACCATCGGCCGTTCGAAGGCTTCTGCGGACGAGCAGCAATCAGCGCCCACCAATCACGCGGAAGTAGGATTCGCCCACGCCCGCGGGTGTGGAGTAGGTGCGGCTTTCCAGGTTCGCAGCCGCATCCGTCCAGCTCCCTGTCAGGGTGGCCCGTCGTTGCACGGTGAAGGGCGGATTGCCACCCGACCACGTGAACGTGAGGTTGCCGTCGGTCAGGCGGGACCCACCAATCGCGATGGGCTCTGGAACGACGGACGCATCCGTATTGAAGATGCGGAGCGCCGCGATGTTGTTGGGCGTGGCATCACTGTTGCCGCGCGATTCCCACACGACGGCGGCCAGATTGCCGCGCCAGGTGATACGCGGATGCCGGGACAGACCCACAGCAGCCGGCGGGAACTCGCCCGCCTTTTCGCTGACACGGAAGATCGGACCCACCGGCACACCCGTCGCGCTGAACATCCGTCCCAGGATCACACGACCCGTCCCCGGGAAATCCGGGTATTGGTTGTTCGCATCGAACACCACGATCACCCGTCCATCGGGCGCGATCGCCGCATCCACGCGATCCGTCGCGGGCGGGTTCTCCTCTCCTGCGTCGGCCACCGACCGGGACCAGCGCAACGTTCCATTCGCGTTGAGCACGCTGATGTGCAATGCCCCACCCGACGTGGCCGCATAGACATACGCATCACCGCCATTGCCCTGGAAACCCGCGCCGTCCCCGCGTCCACCCGCCGCCGCCTCCGGAACCTGGATCGACTCCGCCAGGTCCACGTTCGAAGTCACCGGCGTGCCGTT
>JBIKWS010000088.1:0-9451 GCA_044356195.1 Cyanophyceae cyanobacterium | reverse complement strand
GCTGAGCTGGGCCTGATTACCGATGCAGATGAGGCAGTCGTGGGCGCGCCAGTTGTCCTTCTCGACGTAGTGAACGTCGTTGGTGCAGACCGTCTTCAGGCCGAACTCCTTCGCGTACGCCAGCAGGGCGCGGTTGACCTTGGCCTGGTCGGGGATGCCGTGGTTCTGGAGTTCGAGGTAGAAGTTCTCGGGTCCAAGAACCTGCTTGAACCAGTCGATGGCGTTGCGGGCGCGCTTGTCGTCGCCCTTGACGATGGATTCCGGGATTTCGCTGGCGAGGCAACCGGAGAGGCCAAGGAGGCCTTCGGAGTGGGCGGCGAGGAGTTCCTTGTCGATGCGCGGCTTGTAATAGAAGCCGTCGAGGTGCCCGGCGGTGACGAGCTTCACCAGGTTCTTGTAACCGGCCTCGTTGCGCGCGAGCAGGATGAGGTGGTTGTAGACGTCGCGTCCGCCGGACGAGGATTTCTTTTCAAGGCGTGAGCCGGGCGCGACGTAGACCTCGCACCCCAGGATGGGCTTCACGCCCGCCTTCTTCGCGGCCTGATGGAACTCGACGGCACCATACATCACGCCGTGATCGGTCATCGCGATCGCGGGAAACTCCAGCTTGGCCGCCTTGGCCATCAGCTTGTCCAGTTTGCAGCACGCATCGAGCAACGAGTACTCGGTGTGCAGGTGCAGATGGACGAAATCACTCGGCATGCGGACGACTATGCGAGCCGTGCCGGAGGGGGCAAGCGGGGGGAGGGCGAGTTTGAAGATTTCAGATTCAAGTTTGAAGTTGGATGGATGCATCCCTGACGGGTTCCGGATACGGTGAGTCATGAAAGCAGAATGGGTTCTGGTGGTCGGGTTGGCTTCGATCCTTGTTGGCTGTGGCAAACCGGATCCGGTACCGCCGGTGTCCGCGGTGCCGCAGGCTCCCGCCGAGCCGCCGCCCATTCTCCATCCGACGGTGGTCGGTGCGCCTGCGTCAACACCACCGCCCCCGCCAACGACTCCCCCACCCCCGCCCGTGGTGCCCGCAACCGTGGTGACGGCCGCACCGCTCGCGACCGTTGCTGTTGTGCCATCGGCGGCCGTTCCGGAAACCGCCAACCCGCCCGCCCGTGCCCAGAAGGCGCTCGATACCTTGAAGCGCGTGGTGGATGCGATTCCACAAGTCCAACCCCCGGTCTCCGGGGCGGCGCCGACGACTCCCGCCGCTGCGGCGACGGCATCGACGGTGTCCGACCTGCCCGTGGACCAGGTGACGAAGGGGCTGAAGGAGGCGTTGGGGAAGGGGCTCGAACACGCGGTGGCGTCGCTCGGGAAGAGCGGTGGGTTCCTGACCAACATGAACGTGAAGATCCCGATTCCCGAGAAGTTCCAGACGGTGGAGAAGACCTTGCGGACGATCGGCCAGGAGCGCTTGGCGGATGAATTCGTGACGACGATGAACCAGGCGGCGGAGCAGGCCGTGCCCGCGGCGGCGGCGGTCTTCAAGGAGAGCCTCCAGAAGATGACGGTCGCGGATGCGAAGAAGATCCTGACGGGCCCGAATGATGCGGCCACCCGGTACTTCCGCGAAACCAAGCAGGCCGATCTGACCGCGCGGTTCCTGCCGATCGTCCAGAAGGCGACGGCGGCCAGCGGTGCCACGGCCGCCTACAAGCAGGTCACGGACAAGGTGAAGGTGGCAGGGCCGTTGGTTCGTGTGCCCGAACTGGATCTGGACGGCTACGTCACGGCCAAGGCCTTGGACGGCCTGTTCGTGCGGGTGGCGGAGGAGGAGCGTCGCATCCGCGAGACGCCGGCTGCGCGCGGGACCGAGCTGCTCCAGAAGGTTTTCGGGGCGATGGGACGTTGAGGCGGGGTGAACGACTGGGCGTCGGGTAAATGTACAATTTATAGACGCGACCCCATTGCCCCCGCGTCAGCGGTTCAGCGGGCGAAGGTAACCCAGCCGTAGACAACCGGGAGCGCGGCAAAGACGAGGTTCGCAAGGTGGAGCCCCACGCGGCGCCACCGGTCAGTGAGATAGGGGCGCAGGTCGAAGACGAAGTGGGCGGCCACCAGGCGGACCAACCAGAAGACCATCAGGAATCCGCAGACAGCCCGGGCGAGCCGGGTGCCGGAGGCAAGGTCCTCCGCGAGCAGGAACGTCCCGAGGCCGAACGAAACCAGGCAGAGACCAATGAAGGCGTAGTACACCCAGAACAGGGAGCGGACAAAGGGTGGGAGCGTGGCCAGATGGCCGCGCAGGCCGACCACACCCGGCATGAGCAGTCCGGCGGCGATCAACCCAAGATGCGTGAGGGCGGCGAGCTTGAGGACAAGGATGGCGTTCATGGTGTCGGCAGGAAGGAATAGATGGAATCCAGCATGGGAAGGATGACCCGCTCGACGAAGACCGGCGGAAAGAGGCATCCCAGCGGTCCAATCAGGAAGAGCCAGGCAAGAGCCCGACCCAGGAGGGGGCGCCTAGCAAAGGCCGCATGCCGCTCCAGTCCGATTCCAACGGCCTGGAGGCTGAAGAAAAGTGTGGGCAGACCGTAGCCGCCGCCCGCCGGAAGGGTGATGACGGCTTCATGGATCAAACCGGACCCGACGAACACGAGCGCGATCGCGTGTCGCGCTCCGATCCTGCGGGCGAGGGGCCGGAACACTTGTCGGCCGGCCAGCGCTGCGAACGCGGTGTTCCAGCGTCGGCCCCAGAACTCCGCGAGGGAGCCGGAGCGAAGCGGTTGCAGCATGAGCGGGCGGGCGTCCAGGCCGAAGGAGCGGTAGGCGAGGGCCAGGAGGTGGAAGGCACCAAAGTGCAGGACAAGGATGCTGCCGACCATGCCGGTCCAGCCACGCACGAGCGGGGTGGCGATGCGTGGGGCCACGAGCGTGACGAGCAGCAGGCCGACCAGGAGATTGCGGGCTGGGGGAAACCAATCGGCATGGGTGGGGCGGCGTGATTCGGGAAGCGGCCGGATGAATTCGTCGGGAGCCAGACCGGGCCAGGCCGCCAGGTAGAGGAGTTGGATCGGGACCGTGGCGGCTGGGGCGTGGGAAGTGGCGAAGGTGAGCCACTTGAACCCGGTGAAAAGGGCGAAGGCCATGAGCCACATGAAGGCCCAGGGCGGTATGTGATGGATCAGGGGCAGTGTCAGGAGAGGAAGGACGACAAGGGGACCGCAGGCGACAACGACCGCGAGGGAACGGCGCGGTTCGCTGGGTTGCCTGATTACGGTCGCGTCACTCATTTCACTAAAGACAGAAATAAAGGAATCTGCCGGGCGGGCAAGCCGAATCTGCACGGATGTACTCAAGCGGGCGCATTGTGACGCGGCCCCGGCACGGAACGGGGTGGCGACGTCCTCGTCGCCGTTCCGAAGCCTTTCCAGGGCGATGAGGACATCGCCGCCCCGAAAACCATTCACACAGGGGGGACTGTCAGGATGCGCTCTCCTGGAGGCGGGGTGGCTGAACTACTAATTGAAAACAAATTAGTAGTTGGTTAGTAATCTGGGATGCGGAAGCCGCAATCACCGCCGGAGTTCGGGAAACTGATTGCCGGCTTGTCGAGCCCGGAAGCGCTGGTCCCGATTCTGGAAGCTGTAGTCAGTCCTACCCATGACGGTCGGTACTTCCATTGGGATGACTTGAGGTACCGAAAACCGCCGGGCGGATTGACGCACGAGAGCTGGTGGCTGGGGTTGAAGATGCGCCGGCAATCCAGTTACCGGTCCATACCGCTCAAGGATACGGAAGGAGCATCCTTTCAGTTCTCGGTCCCGGATCTCGTTACCGACCTGCTCCATCAGATCGACCGTGGAGGAGGGACGTTTGTAGAAATTCCGGAGCAAGTGACGAATGCGGAACAGCGGGATCGCTACGTCGTACGCTCGCTGATGGAAGAAGCCATCACCTCCAGTCAGATGGAGGGTGCGGTCACCACGCGCGAGGTGGCCAAGAAGATGCTGGCGGAAGGAAGAAAACCGGGGAATCGCAGCGAGCGGATGATCGTCAACAACTACATGACGATGCGCCGCATCGTGGAGATGAAGGACGAGATGTTGACTCCGGAGATGGTCCTTCAGGTGCATCGTGAGATCTCGCTGGACGCCCTCGACACCCCGGACGCACCGGGCCGACTGCGGCGAGCGGATGAGGATGTCCAGATCTCGGATCTTGAGGGGACTGTGTTTCACAGGCCGCCCGCTGCGGGAACGCTGGCTGCCCGGTTGGAGGCCATGTGCGATTTCGCCAATGGAAAGACCCCCGCCCATTTTGTGCACCCCGTGATCCGAGGAATCATCCTGCACTTCTGGCTCGCCTACGATCATCCGTTTGTTGACGGGAATGGCCGAACAGCCCGGGCGTTGTTTTACTGGCAGATGCTGCATTCGGGTTACTGGCTCTTTGAGTTCATCTCAATCTCCCAGTTCTTGAACAAGGCACCGGTGCAATACGGGACTGCCTTCCTGCATACGGAGACGGATCAGAACGATCTGACTTACTTCATCATTCATCAGGCGGAGATCATCCGGCGCGCATTGATCGAGCTCCACGACTACATCGGTCGAAAATCTGCTGAAGCACGAACCTGCATCACTGCGCTGGAGAAGCATCCCGAATTGAATCACAGACAGCAGGCGCTCATTGCGCATGCGGTCCGCCATCCCGGCTTTGCCTACAGCATCGCCGGCCACGGAGCGCGTCATGCCATTGTCTATCAGACGGCCCGGACAGACCTGCTGAAGCTCGCCAAGCTCAAACTCCTGGAGCAAAAGAAGGTTGGGCGAGGATTGGTGTTTGTCGCACCAAAGGACCTGAAAGCCCGGCTATAGGAGGGCTTGCCCTCGCTGGACTTTTGATGAGGCCAGCGACCCGCTGGTTGGGCACGCTTCCGCAGGGTTGCCCGCGGCCTGCAAATGGAGTTCCCAGTTCCCAGACGCCAGATTCCAGTTCAACCGTAGCCAACTACTGAGGAGGCTGTGGGGAGAAGTTCCCAGTCACCAGATCCCAGCATCTGGCAACTGGGAACTTCCCCATGGGTCAGCCTCTGGCGCATCTGACGCTGCCCCATTTTGGAAAGGATTCGGGGCAGCCATGTCCTCATCGCCTTGAGAATAGCTTTGGAACGGCGACGAGGACGTCGCCACCCCGATGCATGCGGGGGGCAGTGTCAAGATGCGCCCCTCAGCCTCGTGACCTCGTCTTACGTCGGAGGAGGGAAAGGGATTGCACGGTGGGAGCGGGGTTCCACAGTTGCGGGGTGATCGGGAACCGGTTGAACGGGTGGTGGCTGGTACTGGGGATTCTCTTCCTGGGGACGGGGTGTCGCATCACGGCAGCGTCGGTCCCGCCGCACCCGCATCCATTCCTCGTGGAGCATTGCGTGGGATGCCACGGACCCGAGAAGCAGAAGGGGGACTTCCGGATCGATACGCAGCTGTCATTGGCGTTCACCAACCGCCTCACCGCCGAGCGCTGGAAGGAGGTCCTCAATGTCCTCAATGGGCACGAGATGCCGCCGCCGAAGGAACCGCAGCCGTCGCCTGCGGCCGCGGCGGCTTTCGTGGAGTGGCTGACCCAGGAACTTACCCAGGCCGAGATCGCCCGGCGCGCCACCGAGGTCACACAACGCCGGCTCAATCGCGACGAGTACAACCGGACACTGCGCGCACTGCTGCGGATTCCCTTCGATGCGGGCCAATTCCTGCCTGCGGATCCGCCTTCCGGTGGCTTCGACAACAACGGCGCGGGACTCACCCTCTCGCCGCTGCATCTGGAACTCTACTACTCGGCGGCGCGGATGGCGCTGGACCGCGCGATGGTGTCGGGGGCGGCGCCCGAACGGATCCGCTGGCGGTTTGATCCGGAGGAAGGCAGCGCGGGCATGGACCGGTACCGGGTGGCGCGCGGGGACCAGAAGCAGATCCTGCTGAACGGCGGCCGGAACCGGTTCACCAACGGATTCACGGTGCTGACGATCGCGGGTTGGGATCGGAACGTGGACTTCCGGAACTTCAAGGTGCCGGTCGAGGGCGAGTACGTGATCCGCATGCGCGCGGCGGGCGTGGTTCCGGACCGTGCGGCGTTCATCGAATCGGTGCGACCGTTCCTGGAGAAGGAACGGGACGAAGAGATCGCGCGGAATCCCAAGGGTCGCCGTGGGCGGGAGGAATATTTCACGAACCTTCTGGAGCACCTGCGGACCGAAGCCATGTACGACTTCGGTCCACCGCGCGTGAAGGTGACCCAGCATCTGGGCGGGCAGCCCCGCGTGCTGCGGGAGATGGACGTCGACGCACCGCTGGATGCGCCGGTGGAGATCGAGTTCACCGCGCGGTTCACAACGAAGTCCGCCGGCCTGACGTTCGAGTACGCCTACAGCATTCCGAAGGTCCTCGAGAACCATGCGTGGCAGGGCAAGGACGGTGTGCGGCGACCGGAATTGTGGATCGACTGGATCGAGATCGAAGGACCCATCGATGAGGGTTGGCCACCGCCGTCGCACAGGGCGGTGATCAGCACCGCGGCCGAGGCGATTCCAGACGAGCGGGATCGTGCAGCCGTCGTGCTGCGCGACTTCATGCCGCGTGCGTGGCGGCGTCCGGTGACCGACGATGAAGTCGCCTCGAAGCTGGCCCTGTACGATCGGCTGCGTCCGGCAGCAGTGGACTTTCAGGATGCGCTCAAGGGTGCGTTGACCGCGGTGCTGACGTCGCCGCACTTCCTCTATCTCGTAGAGCCCTCGGCTCCAAGTACGCGCCTGGATGCGTGGGCACTGGCTTCCCGGCTCAGTTACTTCCTGTGGTCAGCACCGCCCGACGAAGGCTTGGTGGCCGCGGCGCGATCGGGCGCACTGGCGTCGGATGCCGTCCTGAGCGAACAGGTTGATCGCCTGTTGGCGGATGCCCGCAGCGAGGCCTTCGTGCGGAACTTCGCGGGCCAATGGCTCGGCCTGCGGCAGGTGGGTGCCAACCCTCCGGCGACGGATCTCTATCCGCGCTACGACCGGCATCTGGAGCTTTCGATGGTTGCGGAATCCGAGGCCTTCTTCGCCGAAGTCCTGCGAGCCGACCTGGACGTGCGGAGTTTCCTACGGAGCGACTTCGTGGTGATCAATGAACGGCTGGGTCGGTTCTATGGAATTCCCGGGGTGCGCGGGGATCGTTTCCGGCGAGTCGCGCTGGCGGCGGGACAACGCCGAGGCGGATTGGCGACCCAAGGTTCCGTGCTGACCATCACGTCCAATGGAACACGAACCTCCCCCGTGAAGCGCGGTGTCTGGGTCCTGAAGACCCTGCTCGGGCAGGATCCCGGATTGCCCGTGGCCAACGTCGGCGAGATCGCGCCCAAGGTGCCGGGCATCGACAAGGCGACGGTGCGGCAACGGTTGCAGATCCATCGCGAACTTCCCGCGTGCGCCCGTTGCCACGATCGCATTGATCCGCTGGGATTCGCATTGGAGAACTTCGACGCGTCCGGGGCCTGGCGGGACCGCGAAGGCCACGGATACAAGGGACGCATCGAACGGAACGATCCGGTGATCGACGCCTCAGCGAAACTCCCGGACGGTACGGAAGTGCGCGGGATCGAAGGATTGCAGGAAGCGCTGGTGGCGCGGGAGGAACTGTTCCTGCGCGCGCTGTCCGAGCGCCTGTACACGTATGCCCTCGGTCGCGATCTGGGCCTTTCCGACGCGCCCCGGATGCGCGATGCCGTCGCCACCCTTCAACGGGACGGTCGGACCCTGCGCCGCCTGATCCGCCACATCGTCCTTTCGGATGCCTTCCGCCAACCCTGAATCGGAGCCCGACATGATCCCGTTTCCCCATCTCAATCTTGGTCGCCCCCTTTCGCGGCGTGCGCTTCTGCGGGGTGCCGGAGCGGCGCTCGCGCTGCCGTTGCTCGACGCGATGGTTCCGGTGGTATTGCGCGCCGCGCCATCGACGTTCACGCCGTTGGCGAAGTCGGGTGGAGCACATCCGCGGGCGGTCTTCTGTTACGTGCCGAACGGGGTGAACATCCTCGACTGGGTGCCGGCGGCCGCGGGACGCGACTATGCCCTCTCGCCGACGCTGGAGGTGCTGAAGGGGCACCGCGAACGCTTCACGGTGCTGTCGGGTCTGGGTCATCCGCACGCGAAGGGTGGGCATTCCGGGGCGGACACGTGGCTGACCGGCGCGGATCTGGGCGCCGTGCCGGGGAAGGAATACACGAACACGATCTCGGCCGATCAGGTGCTGGCCGAGTCGGTGGGGCGGCACACGCGGTTGCCGTCGCTGGAGCTATCGGATCAATCGGGGACGGGAACGGCAGGCCACAGCCATACGCTGGCGTTTGATCGCAACGGGACGCCGTTGCCGGCCGAGGACAGCCCACGTCGGGTGTTCGAGCGATTGTTCGTTCCCGAGGATGCGACCTCCCGTGCGGCGATCCTGCGAAGGTACGCCGAGAAACGTTCGATCCTCGACGAAGTGCTCGGCGAAGCGAAAGCACTGCACGGAAGACTCGGGAACGCGGATCAGGCGAAGCTCGACGAATACCTGTCGTCGGTGCGCGAAACGGAACGTCGCGTGCGACGGTTGGAGGAGTGGGTGGACATCCCGAAACCGGTGGTGGACGGATCGCGGCTGCAACTGGACATGCAACCGGGGAACGCCCACGACCGCCCCATGTGGATCGATGTGATGCTGGAGCTGACCTATCTGGCGCTGGTGACCGACACGACACGGGTGGTGACGTTCGAATGGTCGCGTGAGGCAGGTGGGTACGGCGGTGGCGGTGAGAATCATCACGAGCTCAGCCATCACGGCGGGGACAAGGCCATGCTGACGAAGCTGTCCGGCATCGACCGCTTCCACCTCGGACGGCTGGAGCGGTTCCTGAGCTTCCTGCAATCCACCGATGAAGCCGGCCGGCCGATGCTGGATCAGACGGTGGTGGTGTTTGGATCGGGGATGAACTCCGGCGAAGGTGGCGATCATTCACCGCGGAACCTGCCGTTGCTGGTGGCCGGAGGCGCGGGGCTTGGGTTCCGCCACGGACAACACCTGGCGCATGACCCGAAGAATCATCCACCGCTGGCGAACGTGCTGCTGTCCGTGGTGCGTCGGGCCGGTGGCGAGGTCCCGGGATTCAGCGATGCCACGGGGGAGATTGGGGGAGGAGTTTGAAGCCAGTCTTCCCGTTGTAGGCCGCGTGCCCCACGCGGCGCTTCATGGACCTCGCCGGGTGGGGGCACCCGGCTTGCAATGGGAGACCTCAGTTCCCAAAGAAACGGGGCTTTGAACTCTGTCCGGAACGCAGGCATTCTGGGGGCATGATTCGAGGAACCGGGATGCGTGCGGGAGTGGCGACGGCCTGCGGGTGGGTGATGGCGGGAATGGTCGTGTCGGCGGCGGGGGGAGAGTGGCCCGCATGGCGTGGGGCCAATGCGCAGGGGAGCGTCGCCGAGGGACGGTTCCCG
>JBIKWS010000774.1:0-2645 GCA_044356195.1 Cyanophyceae cyanobacterium | reverse complement strand
GTGCCCTGCCGGGGTGGAGAGCACGCAGTGCAGCCGACTGGATGGGGAGAAGGGGCCGGGTGTGCAATACCGCTTTGAGTGGAACCAGGGACTGTGCCGGGAATGTCCACTGAAGGAGCGATGCCTGGGAGCAGGACAGAAGTATCGAACCCTGCTGGTGGGGGAGCACCACATGGAACTGCAGAAGCGACGGAAGGAGCAGAGGGAGCCAGGGTTCAAGGAGCGGATGAAGAAGCGCAACGCGATCGAGGGAACCCACAGCGAACTGGTGAGGGCCCACGGGATGAGGCGTACGCGCTACCGAGGACTGGAGCGGGTGAAAATGGGCAACTACTTCACGACGGCAGCGTGCAACATCAAGCGATGGATCCGACGCGCCGTGTGGGAGCTGTCCAAAGCGGCGGAAGCAGGTGAATCGGCGGAAGCTGGGGCGATTGGATGACCGAAGCGGGGATGGAAGCCGGCATCGAGGCAAGGACGGCGGGTGGAATGAGGGAGCAGTGGGGGTGTCCGTAACGGGGATCCGTCAGGTTCGCCACAGGGGCGGCTGGGGGATATAGGACACCGGCTACTGGAAATAATACCCGGGGAAGAAAACATCGAAAAATCAAGATTTTCACCCCCTGCTGCACTATTGAGGGTATTTAGAGCGGAACCTAAATTTATAGACGCGACCCCATTGCTTCCACCCCATTGCTTCCGGGCGGCCGCCCATGCCGCCCGCGTCGGTATCGGGATCGGTATCGCCATCGGAATCGAAAACGAAGGGCAGATTAAGGTTCGATCCCGAACTCGAACTCGATCCCGAACTCGAACTCGAACTCGAACTCGGACCCGAACTCGAACTCGGACCCGAACTCGAACTCGGACCCGATCCCGATCCCGATCCATCGGCGCTGATCCAGCGCGCAGGGTGCCACATGACATGTGTCATGTGCCGGCATGACATTTGTCATTGTGAACTTCGCTACCCAAGCGTGCGGCAAATCAGGCAGGCTTCCCGTCCGTCTGGCCGGGCAATCCGCAAGACCGTTGGTGAAGAAAACTGTCAGGTCCGGAGGGAATTGACGGTTCTTCTCCAATCGGGGCGATGATTGCCGCGGACAGCAGCGCGATGCCCTGATTCACAATGTTATGAACCCTTCACGGCGGTTTTTTGCGGTGTGTCTTTTCCTGGTGCTGGTGTTGGCGCGGGTGCTCGCCCAGCAACCCCTGTCCTTGCCGGGGAGCGTGACCTCGGCCTTGCCCGCGGGCGGTTGGCAATACTTCGAGGTGGTGGTTCCGGCGGAAGCCGACGGATTCCGGATGGTGTTCCAGCATACCGGATCGGATCCGTCGGTGTTCGTGCGGCGGGGCAGTCTTCCCACCGAAGCAGCGCATGACCGTCGCATCGAGGCCAACGATCCCCTGGTCACGGTGGCGTTCCCTGCCTCGGACGCGCCGGCGGGGACCTATTTCATCGGGGTCTGGCGGCAGGAGGATTCCCCCCGCACCGACTTCACCTTGTCGGTGGAAACCCCCTGGCGGCACACGCTGGGGTGGGACCCGGGCCTGACCCAGGAGGGAACGGTGGTCACTTCCAACCCGAGCACGGTGGGCGGCACCTACTGGTTTCCCTTCACGGTACAGTCGACGGTGGCCAAGGGCTGGCGTTGCGCGCTCGATCAGGTCACCGGGCTGGATGCATCGCTCGAACTCCGCGACGAGCCCTTCGGCCATCCCAGTCGGGTCTCGCAGAGGACCGGTGCGGACGGATTCACGATCGGCGATGCGGATTACCCGGTGGGACGCCAACTGTGGCTGGTTGTCCACGCTGCGCCGGGAGCGACCTGGCGGCTGAAGGCGGGCGAGGTGTTCGTTCATGATCTGGGCAGTCTTTCGTCGGTCGTGGGGGCTGGAACGAACACGGTGATCGGCGCGGAAGGAACCGTGTTCTTCAAGACGACGGTCCCCCCGGAAACACCCGCGTGGCGGCTTTGGTTGAACGGCGCTCCGAACGAACTCTTTGTCCGGCGCAGTGCTGTGGCCGGACCAGAGGTGGGGCATGACCGCCGGCAGGAGCGCCAGATGCTGGTCGTCCCGGATTATCTCGGCGGTGAAGGCTTCAACGGGACCTATTTCATCGGCGTGCCGGGTTCGCCGGGAACGCCCATCCAGCTCGAATCTGCCCGTCAACCCATCGAGACCGTGGATTTCCATTCGACCACGCCGGTGGAGGTGCTGCCGGGCCAATTCCCGTACCGGACCTTCCGCGTGGAAATTCCCGTGGAGCAGATCGCCTGGGAGAACACGTTCCGCAACACCTCGGGGGATGCCAACCTCTCGGTCCGTCGCAGCAAGGTGCCCAGTGAGTTCGAGATGGACGCCTACTCGGACCTCCCGGGCAACGTGGCGGACAGCCTGACCCTGGTGCCGCCGACGCTGAGTGACGGCACCTACTTCGTCACCGTTCACGGCACGGGCCCGTTCTCCGGCACCTTTCGCAATGCATCTCCCACGATCACGGATGTCCCCTTCCTGTTCGATATCACCAACGACGACACGGACCGCGGCGGCCTCCGGATCTACCGGATCGGCAACGGGGATCCGGGATTCACCCAACAGCTCGGGAGGCTGGGCTGGCAACTGCTTTTGTCCCAGCTTCC
>JBIKWS010000772.1:0-2646 GCA_044356195.1 Cyanophyceae cyanobacterium | reverse complement strand
CTCAAGCTCGCGAACCCCGATCGCGTCCACATGGTTCGCGGGAACCACGAGGATGTGAACCTCGTCTCCCGCTACGGGTTCCTCGCCGAAGGCCAGGCCAAGTATGGAAACGCATTCAAGGCCGAGAAGATCCTTCGGGCCCATGATTTCCTTCCGGTGGCGCTCTACCTCGGGTGTGGCACGAACTTCGTCCAGGCCTGCCACGGCGGAATGGAACCGGGCTTCTCACCGGGCACCCTCCTCTCCTCCTCCGGCACCAACCGCTTCCAATGGCTGGGGCCGCTGCTCCAGGCCGGATTCCTGAAGACGCATCCCAACTGGCTCGGCAACAAACCCGAGGCCGCCATGGCCCGCGCGCAGTTCGAGGACTTCACACCCACCGCCCCCACGTCCCCCAACGTGATCGGTTTCATGTGGAATGATTTCACCGTCTTCGCCGACGAACCCGCCTTCACCCACAATCCCGAACGCGCCTACGTCTACGGCCAACCCGCCGTGGCCTACCTTCTCCGCAATGCCGGGAGCGACACTGCCCAACTGCGCGCCGTCATCCGCGGCCACCAGCATTCGGGCATCCCCAATCCCATGATGCGCCGCCTCGTCGCCAGCCGCGGCCTCTTCCGGCACTGGCAGGAAACCAATGCCGCCACCGGCCGCAACGCCGAAGGCCCAACACTCGCCTCCCAACTCGAATCCGACCCGCGACGTTCCCTGCCCGAAGGCTCTGTGTGGACCCTCAACGTCTCCCCCGACAGCGTCTACGGCATGGGTTGCGGATTCAATTTCGCGACCTTCGGCGTGCTCACGCTCGGGAACCGTTTCGAGGATTGGCGCATCCAGGTCGAGAACGTGGAGGTCCCCCTCAAGTTCTGACCCCGGGCCAGCGCTCTCACGCCAACCCGGGGCCACCTCCCCGCAGGAATGAACCCATCGGCTCTCCCGGACGATTTCCGCGAAGAACGGGGTGGCGACGTCCTCGTCGCCGTTCCTCGCATCTCTCAGCCGTTTCCATGCGCTGGAGAAGGGAGAACGAAATGACACCCCGAACGCGACCTTCCCCGTAAGCCCCACTTCCATCGCCACGGATCCCTTGGTCGTCCCCAGCCTCCCGGCCCGACACGCCCTCGACGGACGAGGAACCTCCCGGCAACCCCTCGCCGAACGCGTCGGTATCGGGGTCGGGATCGGCATCGGTATCGAAAACTCAAAAAGAAGAACCGTGTGCAAGCCCAAGACACCTCGGCAGCCTCGCGCCCTCCGAGGCCGTGGCCCCAGGCCCGGAGGGCCGTCAGACGATAGCCCAGCGCGTGAGCGCTGGGTTCCTTTCCCACCATGAACACCCAGCCACAGCGGGGCGACAGAACCCCTTCCCCCACACGAACACGAGCATCCGATCACGTCACCAGAGCTCGACAACACCCCGGAACAAGAAGCGGATAAGTCCCGAAGAAGAACGAAGAGGAGGGTTCACCTGATGTCTTCGCGCGCCCCCCTGCTGCGAGAAACTCATTTTCACGCCGAGACACCGAGCCCGCCGAGGTTGGAATACCCTTCATCACGGCTTCCCTGGATGCGCACGGAGTCGATGCTCAAACGCGAGACCAAGGCTCAGGGGTCGGGAAAGAAGGTGGCGGCCATCCATCGACTGCTGCCGGCAGTGGTGCAGCAAACAGCCCAATTCATCCGGACCATTCGAAATGGAATTGTTCTTCGAATGCGATGGCTGGCGGCTCTGGCCCCCCTACGAACTTCTCTGGCCGCTTACCCCTGACCCGCCACGGACACTGTTGCCCCCCTCCAACGGTGACCCTCGCTAGTCGTCTAGAAGCGAAGCGGACAAAACGCTAACTCCTCGACACACGAAGCTTATGCGGTCGTCTTCGTAGTCCTCTACTTGGTAGTTGACTCGATCCATTCCGCGATCTCCAACAAAGTGGATATCGAAACCCATGATCTGGACAGGCCCACCTCCAAAATTCCTCAAGCGAAGCCCCCCGACAGCATCAAACAAAATGGCAACCCTATACATCCTTGCACCGAAATCTGGCCACGAGTTTGTCCTCGGCTGGAATAATGCATCCAGAGTCAGGATGGAGTCTCGGGAGTCTCGACCAGACATTATCTCCAATCGTTCAATGATGGCCAAATCTCTCGGTGACCAGTGTCCGATTACCTTCTCCACCCGTTCGATGCCTGTTATCCGCTTCATGGCACTACACTACTTGAGGTTAAACTTCCATTCCCTCCGACCAGTCTCCTGGTTGTGGAACTGAGTTCCTTCTGGTGCGTAAGTGCTCTCATGTAGGTGTGGATCGGTATGACCAAGGTCATTCGGATGGCCGTTGCCAAAAGGTCTTCCGTGGTCGGTCTTGTCCACCCGATACTGCTGCCGACCATAATCATCGTAAACCACTCGCGATTCCTCCAACTGCTTGGTGTGCTCATTATACTTTATGTGATCGATTCGCTTCGGCCCAGACGGCATGTCTGCTGGCGCAATTCGGGTCCAATACTCATCGGGAACAAAAGGCGCTCCGCTTGTAGCTGCATCCGCCGCCTTCCGAGAGACTCCCGGAACCCCACACCCCGCCCCACTGTTATTATGAACCCAGATCCCGCCCTGCCCCACGAAGTACGTGTGCAGGC
>JBIKWS010000773.1:0-2646 GCA_044356195.1 Cyanophyceae cyanobacterium | reverse complement strand
GGTTTGAAATCTGTGCCATCGCTGAAATCTTTGGATAATCGGCCCGCTCCTCTCCCCAATCTGAGGACAATCACATTCCCCGACTATCATGCCCCGCAAGAGCCTGATCGAAGAGTTTCTCGATGCCGGAACCGGCTTGCTCGATGAGTTGTTTGGCGAGGAGGAACAGCCGCGCAGCAGCACTGCTCAACCCTGCATTGCACCAGTTCCACCCCGGCTTCCGACGCCAACTTCCAGAGAGATGGCGGACCGCCTCCGCCAGATCGATTGGTAGCAGTTCGAGAAGCTGATCGAAGCTCTGTACGCGGAGAAGGGATACCCCAGAACCCACCGCCTCCCGCACCTGTCCCCGATGTGGGAGTCCATTGGTGGAGCGGGAGGCGAAGAAGGGACCCAACGCAGGGGGACGCTTCCTTGGTTGCAGTGCGTTCCCGAAATGCCGGCACATCGGCAGCATTTGAGGTCGGTTCGGACGATGCTGAAATGGGTGCGGTGATTGGCGAAGGACGACGGGCGAGGGAGGGATGAAATGTAAAGGGTACGGGACTGACCTCGTTGGATCTCCTCGTCCTCGGGACTCGACCGCGACTTTGTCCAGCCGCGAAATAATCAGGGCGTGCCCATTCAACCGTGATCCACGCCCATCTATGCGCCATCTCTTCCGATGATGTGTTGGCTACTGACTATTGTGGGCGCGTCGCGATGGGCGAAGCCAAACCCGGGCGACCGGACTGAGCTGTTCCGAGCACGGCGTTGGTGCCTCCAGGTCCGCCAGGACCGGCTCTACCCACGATGAAGGTAGTGCCTTGGGTGTAGTCGTCGCTGGAGGACGCCTGCCGATCGAAAAGCAGGCAGAAAGAATGGCCGCCTGGGCCACCCGATCCTGCGCCGGAGGCCCCTCCGGTGCCACCCTTGCCCCCCGGGCCACCCGCGGCTCCATACCCGAACGCCGAGCCCGGGTTCCCACCGGCCCCACCGGGTCCACCTATGCCGCCATTGCCCCCAGGGCCTCCCGCTGCGCCGTCTTGGGCTTCCAGGATGCAGTCGATGAGGATGACCCGGCTGACATGGGAATAGACCGCGATGGAAGACCCGCCTGCCTGTCCGCCACGTCCGACAGTACCGGGCAAGCCTCCGCTTCCGCCACCGCCACCGCCTGCTGCTTGTTGGGGTGGGCATCCGACGACTGTTCCCGACGAGTTGCTTCCGCCGCCACCACCCCCACCGCCGCCTGCCCCGGAAGTCCCGGCGGTCCCGTCCATGCCTGACACAGGTACGTATCCTTCGGGTTCTAGATTACCCCAGAGAATAGGATTGCGGGCTGCATTCCTGCCGTTGGTGCCGTCGGCCCCTGCTTCTCCCGGTGCGCCGTTATCGCCGCGTCGGCAACCAGTCCGAGAGCCACCCCCGGAGCCGGGCGGAGTGGGAGTTTCAATCGCGAGCCCTTCCCCGGCAGTTCCCCGGTTTCCGGGAGTGCCCAACCCCCCGGTGCCCCCAGCGCCACCGGTCCGCGCACCCGAAGCGGCGCCTGAGCGACCTCCGGTTCCGGCCGCGATGGCATTTGCTCCATCGCCGCCGTGTTGGCCCTGCGCGCCATCCTGCCCGGATGCACCAGAAGTGCCCGCCGCCCCGCGGCCGGCCACAATCCGGCATCGGTCGAACAGAACCTGACTGGAGCGATTTCTTACCCTCACCGTGTAGCTGCTTGCCCCGGGGGCGGTGGCATCGGCCGCAAGGATCTCAAGGCCTGCAACCCGGACCGCATGGTCGGAGGGGTCGCCGGGGTACTCACCAAAGACGAGCACGGTGCTGGGGCCAACGATGCGTGTCAGGTTGTCGGCGGAATAGGTCCAGTTTGTCGTGCCGTCGAACCACCCGAAGAGACTGACGCGAGGTGGCATCTGGAGGGGACTCTCCACGATGTAGGTCCCCTTCGCCATGTAGACGGACTGGCGGAGCGGGATGCTCTCTGCGAGTTCGACGGCCTGTTCCAGGCTTGCGACCGGTGCCGTCGCAGTGCCGGGATTCAGATCGTTTCCAAAGGGAGGAGGCGCAAGGAAGATGGCACGGGCGAAATCGCCATCGATGCCATCTCCGTTGGTATCACGGTAGTCGCCAGGATAGTCAGGTTCCCCGACGGCTCCAGGGCCTCCGAAGAGCCGGAAGAAGCCGGCCTCACCGTCCAGAGGCAACGTCATCCGATAGGCGGTGCCAGACCTAGTTGGTGCCTTCGGCACAGGCCTCCAGACCGGGGTTTCGGTGTTTGGGCTGGAGACCTCGACCCGGAATCCAAAGTCGGCCCCAGGCCAGCTGAGTTCGATGCTGCGCTCTCGGGAGAGCGCCTGGATCGTGGGTTGAACGGCCAGTCCTGCGTTGCCGGCCAGAAGGGCGAGAACGGCGAGCAGTTGCGGTCCAACACGCGAGATGGAATGGGTCATGGTAAGTGATCTTGGAATGTCGGTTTCAGGCTGTGTCATCAGGGCCGGGTGGCGACAGGCGATGCGAGGCCAGCATGACCGGGTTCCGCTTCACCCAGTTCGGAGTTCGATCCACCACGTCCGCCTAGGCCAGGGAGGCCGACGTGATAGGTGCAGCCGAATCCAGTGTTGTTGAGGTTGTGACCTTCAAACAGGAACGAGATCGAAT
>JBIKWS010000771.1:0-2653 GCA_044356195.1 Cyanophyceae cyanobacterium | reverse complement strand
GAGTTGGGCGGCATCCACGACGATCCCCTCCCTCTGGCACCACGTCAGCCATGCCCATCAGCCGAAAAGCCGCGAAGGCCAGCAATGGCTCCACGGGAATGTGGGACCGCTCTACCTCCGTGCGAAGCCCGAGGTGATGGCCCGCTGGCGTCCATGGCTGCTGCTGGGGACCCACCTGGGGGCCGGCCGGAAGCTCGGCGCGGGCTCGGGTCGTTTCCTTCTGCAACTCGACCGTCCGCACTTTGATCCGATGCTGGGGGATCCCGCCGTCTTCCGGGAGGAGCTCGAACGGCTTCGTGCGCGCAGCGATCTGCCGGATTCGTTCGTGGACGAACTGGGCGAACCCGGGCAGGCCACCGGGGAACTTGCCCAGGCGGTTGCCTCAGGCCAATGGCAGCCGGGCTTCGCCCGCGGCTTCCGTGTGAACAAGGATGGCGGACTCGGGGATCGTCTGGTGGTGCAGTTCCCCGCACGGGATCGTCTCGTGCAGCAGGTGGTGCATGGGCTGGTGGCCCCGGCCTTCGACCGACTCTTCGAGCCCCAGAGCCATGGATACCGCATCGGGCGATCGGTCGAGTCGGCCAGAAGGGTGGTCCTCGACGCATGGCGTGCGGGCTACACCCTCGCCCTGGAAAGTGACATCGAGGCCTTCTTCGACTCGGTCGATTGGGATCAGCTGGAATCCCGGCTGGACGCCGTGCTTCCCCGGGCCGACCGGAGGCTGCGGGCGGTGTTGCACGCGACGTTGCGGACACCGGTCCGCCTCAACGGACGACCTGTTCCCCGGGTTCGGGGGCTTCTTCAGGGAAGTCCCCTCTCGCCGCTGCTGGCCAACCTGTTCCTCGACCCATTCGACGAAGGCATGTCCCGGAAGGGATTCCAGCTGGTCCGGTACGCCGACGACTTCCTCGTGCTGTGCCAGGATGGGGCAGAGGCGCAGGCGGCTTTGGAAGCAGTGCAGGAGCTCCTGGGGGATCTCAGGCTGGGACTCAAGGCCGCCAAGACGGCCATCACCCCGTTCTCGCAGGGGCTGACGTTCCTGGGGGTGCGCTTCGGCGGTGGGCTGGATGATGCCTTGATCAGTGAGGCTGCCCTGGAGAAGACCGTCTACCTGCGGCATGCGCATGCCTGGGCCGGCGTCGATGCCGATGCCTTGGTGATCCGGGAGCGGACAAAACTGCTTGCCCGGATTCCGTTCCGACGCGTCCGCGAGCTGGTCCTGCTGGGCGCAGGTGGGATCAGCTCACGCCTGGTGGAACAGTGTGCGCGACGGGACATACCGGTCAGCTTCTGTACTGCCGCCGGCCACCTCCAGAACGTCCTGTGGCGTCACGACCAGACCCAATATGACCGGAGCGCCAACCACGACCGGCGCCGCCGTGGCATGACGGAGGGACAGCTTCTGGCCACGGTCCAGGCCCTGATCACCGCCAAGATCCAGAACTACCGGGCCTGGCTCCTCGAACGTCCCACCCCTGAATGCCGACCGGTGCTCGGGACGCTGGACAGCGCGCTTTCGCTCGTCGCCGGGGCGTCCTCCGTGGACTCCCTGCGCGGAGTGGAAGGCATGGCCGCGCGGGATGTCTTCCGATTTCTGAACGATCGCGCTCCGGAAGGGTTCCGATCCGTGCGGAGGGAACCCGGTCAAGCCTTTGATCCGTGGAACAGCCTGCTCGATTTCGCCTATTCCCTGCTGTTCCAGCGGCTGAACACCCTGCTTCGGCTGCGCGGATTGAACCCCTTCCTCGGTTTCCTCCACAGCCCGAAGGCACCCTTCGAGAGCCTGGTCTGCGACCTTCAGGAACCCTTTCGCGTGCGGTGCGACCGTTTCGTTCTCCGGTTGGTCAATCGGGGACAGATTTCGATCGCGGATTTTGCCAGTCCGGAGCAGGTGGGCGGCATCCAGCTGGGACGGCGATTGTCCGGACCTGCGGCAGGCCGGTTCATCGAGCTCTTCGCCAGGGAACTGGACTCGCAGCTCGCCGGCGAACCGGCACCGTGGGGCCGCCTGCTGGAAGCCCAGGTCTTCTGCATCCAACGCTGGGTGGAGCGCGACGATCCGGTGCGCTTCTTCCACGCCAATCCCGAGGCTTGAACCATGGCGGGCGGCAATGAATACGTGGCGGTGTATGACGTGTCCGGTGATCGCGAACGGACCCGGGTCGCCAAGGTTCTGGAAGGATTCGGGCAGCGGATCCAGTTCAGCGCCTTCGAACTTCGGCTGAGCGCTGCCGCCCACCGCTCACTGGTCCGGCGACTCGAGGCGCTTGAACTCCAATCGGGTTGGGTCGCCGTCTACCGGATCAGCGCCCGCACCCAGCGCCGAGCCATCGGGAAGGTACCGCCCAACCCCCTCTCGGACGATCGTCACGCCTGGGTGATCGGCCCGGAGGAATTCCCGTCCGAGGACCGCCTCGGTCACCCCCCGGATCTCCCCGTTGCTGACCCAGAAAATCAGCCCGAATGAAAACCTGCCGCCAATCCGGCAAATGGGCCTTCGCAAACAGGTGGGGTTTTCATTTTCAGCTCTTGAACTCCCTGCGGCACAGGCGTAGCCAAGGGCCAGTGTCAGACGGGACCTCACGAGGCCGTCTGGTTGTGACTTAGCGGCATCAAGGAGAACCGCAACAAGGATAGTCAGACGGGACCTCAC
>JBIKWS010000770.1:0-2655 GCA_044356195.1 Cyanophyceae cyanobacterium | reverse complement strand
CTGAAACCGTACGCGACCATCCGGATCCCGCGTCAGGCTCCGCACGAGGGTTTCCAGGGAGGCGTGGCGGGTGGTCTCCAGGTGCACCAGGCGAAGTGTTGCTTCCCTGACTTCATTGGTGGGGTGCCGCAGTCCGTGGGCGAGGTCGGAGGCGTCCAGGGTTCCGAGGCCATCGAGGGTCCAAAGGGCATGCAGGACGCTACTTGGGCCGTGTGCATTGGTCTCTGATCCAGTCACCATTTGGCGCAAGGCAGGGGTCAGATGGGTCGCCTGACGCTCGATGCTGAGGCGCTGGGCGGTGACCCGCCACCATTGATCGGGATGACGAAGACCGGAGAGCAAGGCCTGGTCATCGGGAAAGCCGTTGGGAACGATGAGACCTGGCTTGTGGGCTTTGGGACGTATCCGCCAAATGCGGCCGCGGTCCGAGCCTTGGCGGATGTCTACTTTCTCCCGTGCTTTCGCCGGGATGTAGTCGGGGTGCTCGATGACTTCCCGCTGCATGTCGAGGAGGTAGAGAGCCCCGTCGGGCCCTGCCTCCAGCCCTACCGGCCGGAAGGCGGGATCCCTGCCCGCAAGGAACTCCCGACTCTGTTCATCCGGAGAACGACTGGAGACGAGAGCCGCTCCACGAGCCCGGAGGATGTCGCGGTGGACGAGGTTCCCGACGACGTCACAAACAAAGACGGATCCTGGAAGGTCTCCTGGCCAGCCAGCGACACCCAGATAGCCCATACCGCCCGCCGCGGAAAAATGGCCTGCCTGCTCGGGATGGTTGGGGCGGGTGACGGCGGTCGAGATCGGGTAGATCCGAGCCATTTCCCCGTGGTCCGAGATGCTTGCCGTGGTGCTTCCAGCGGGAAGTCCGCTCCTGCCGATCCCGTCCGCGACTTCCAGGTAACGGTGCTGGATGTGGTCGATGTTGTAGGTGGTGAAAGCACGGCCCCATTGGTCGAAAACGAGCCCGAAGCCACCGCCGGTGCGGCCTGTGATGCGTACGGAACCGTTGTCGGGGTTGAAGGAGAAGTCGTTCTCACCCAACTCCACGGTGGGTCCTCCCCTGGGTGAGCGAAGTCGTCCGCCGTTGCCCCCGTTGGCGCCGTGGATCTGGTTGTCCGGGCCGAATCTCAATCCGTTGACGAGGCTGTCGCTCACGCCCAGGAGGAATCCGGTGAGAACGACTTCCCGAACATCGGCGATGCCGTCTCCGTTCGTGTCCTTCAGAAAGAGGAGATCCGGTGCCGCAGTTACGAGTACACCTCCGCGCCAGGGAGTGACCGAGGTTGCGTAACTGATGTTGGTCGCGAAGAGGGTTGATCGATCGGCTCGACCGTCCGCGTTGGTATCCCGGATCCATCGGATGGTGGAACCGACCTGCCCGTTTGGCCCGACGCCGTAGGGATAGTCGCGGCATTCGGCGACATAGGCGCTGCCCCATTCATCGAAGGCGATGGCGACGGGATCAATGACATCGGGTTCCGAGGCCCACAGCTGAATCTCGAGGCGGGGGTCGACCTGGAAGTCTCCTGCTGTGGGAGGGGTGGCCGTGTTGCCGGACTCCAGGACAGTGGCCATGAGGAGAGCGGCCATGGGCAGTGCTTTCATCCGGCGGCAGATTGGCAGGGGTTGGTCAGGGCTGGGAAGGACAGGGTGGCGGAGGTCGCGAGAGAGTTGCTTCGCCACAACTTGAGGGTTGCGGTGGGGGGGGGCTTACCTATGCTGGCGCCATGAAACTTGGGCGAAGACTGACTTTGGTCGCCGGGGCCGTCGCTGCCGGATTACTGATGAGCGGCTGTGGCGGAGTCAATGCGACTGGTAGTGTTTCGCCGGCAACGTTTCTCCTGCCTGGCATCCTGTACAAAACCCCCGAGGTGAAGCCTCTGGATCCGGTGCGTGCGCCCGAGGTGGTGGGTCGGTCCGATGGACAGGAAAGCAGTGCCGCCGGCCAGCCTTGATCCGCAACGTTTCAGGATGATTTACCCGTCTACCCGAGGGTCTGTCCGCGTCCAGTTTCGAGTCTGATTTTCCCATGCGTTTCCCCCTTGCTCCGACCGCCAAGATTGCGCGGCACATCGTCAAAAACAAACTTCAGGGCAACAAGAAGTTCGCCATGGTCCTGCAGCTGGAGCCGCTGCATACCTGCAACTTGACCTGCACCGGTTGCGGACGGATCCGGGAGTATTCGACGTCCCTGAAAGACCTTGTTCCTTTGGATCAATGTCTGGCGGCGGCAGCCGAGTGCGACGCCCCGATGATTTCCATCTGCGGCGGGGAGCCCCTCATCTACCCGAAGATCGAGGAATTGGTTGCCGGACTCCTGGGGCAGGGACGATTGGTCTACATCTGCACCAACGGCGTCTTCATGCGGAAGAAGATGCGGGAGTACATGGCTGCGGTGTATTCGCCGGAGATCGAGGCGATCCTGGTCCGATTGGTGTCCGAGAAGTTGGTGACGGAGAAGGAAGCCGAGACCATTCGGAATCCGGATGCGACAGCGCGGCAGAAAGTCGTGATCCGCCCCTCGCAGTGGCATTACTGGAACGTCCACGTCGACGGCCTTGAGTATACCCACGACCTGATCGTGGAACGGGAGGGTGTCTTCAAGGAATGCGTTGCGGCCATCCGGATGGCGAAACTTCTGGGGTACCAGATCGC
>JBIKWS010000769.1:0-2658 GCA_044356195.1 Cyanophyceae cyanobacterium | reverse complement strand
TCGCAGGCCTCGCCAACCATAGCGATGGGATTCCCGACCCTGCCCGCCCGCGCCCGGATCCTGTCGGACGGCAACCGGGAGCGTGCGGCGCGATGCGATGGAGAGTTGCATGAACGGAAAAGGTTGGGCCGCCGGTTGCTGACAGGTCCTCAGATCCTGAGGACCCACCGACGACCCGCGGAACATCCTCCCGGTTTGATTGGGAATTACCTATGGGGCGAACACCGGAGGTGCCCGGTGTCGGCCGCGTGCCCCCACGCGGCGCATCAGGAGTTCCCAGTTGCCAGTTGCCAGAAGGATTCGCACCCCGCACCCGTAACCCAGGTTGCTTCGCAGGAAACTGGTGACTGGGAACTGGCAACTCCCCCTGTAGCGGCGCATCCGGAATCCCGCCGGGTGGGGGCACCCGGCCTTCAATGGGAGAGTGCGCATCTTGACACTGCCCCCGCATGGAACGGGGTGGCGACGTCCTCGTCGCCGTTCCAAAGCCTTTCCCAAGGCGATGAGGACATCGCCGCCCCGTTCGCAATCTCAAACGGGCTTCAAACTTCAAACTCCCCCTCCTCATTTGCCTGTTCCGGAGAAGGTCTCGAACTGGACGCTGACCACGGCGGAGATGCGGATCTGGCCGGGGGCGAAGGTCTGGTTGGAAGCCTCGTTGGAGGGTTCGGACGATCCACCGGCGATGGAGATGTTGTTCTGCATGGCGTAACCGCCGTGGCGGGACTGCCAATACCCGCCGTACATGCCGTAGTAGCTGTAGCTGCTGAAGGCGTTGTCATGGCTTTGTTCGGAAATGCTGGTCGCTGTTCCCAGCTTCAGCCCCAGCTCCTGCGTGAACAGTTCCCCCTTTTCCCGGGCGGCGCGGATCGCCATCTGCCGTGCCTGATCCCGATGCTTGCGCAGCTCGGTGCTGCAGAACTGGATGTTCAGAGCTCCACCTGATCGGGCACCACCAGAACCTGCGCGGTGCCGTTGACCGAAATGGTTCCACGGGTCGCCGGGTTGGTGCTGGCCACCGAACCCGGTGTTACCAGGGATTGCGCACGGACGGGAAGGACTGCCGGCAGCAGCACCGCGGCCAGCGAAACCGCAAGGATCGAAGACGTTCTTTTCATGCACCCAGTGTGCATTCCCTCGCCCCGCTGTGTGTAAGCGCCCTGTAAATTGGGGTCCACTCTCCGCCCGGTGGACGGGGTGGCGACGTCCTCGTCGCCCTGTCCCAGAGCCTCACCCCCATGGCGATGAGGACATCGCCTCCCCGAGCCATCCGAGCCCTCCCAAAGCCGCCCAATCTCCACGCTTCATTCCTGGCCATTCCTGGGTCATGCTCCTCCCATCATGGGAGCTCAATGGAAGCAGGCCGGGCGCGAAGCGAACGCCCAGAAGAAGGGTCAGATGGTCGGGAAACTCGTCCGCGAAATAATGGTCGCGGCGAAACTCGGCGGCGCGGATCCCGACGGCAACCCCCGTCTCCATGTCGCCGTCGAGAAGGCCCGCAAGGCCAGCGTCAACCGCGACACCATCGATCGCGCCATCAAGAAGGGAGCCGGGCTGCTCGACGAAAAGATCGAGTACGAGACCGTGTTCTACGAAGGTTTCGCCCCCCACAAGGTTCCCGTCATCGTCGAGTGCCTGACGGACAACCGGAACCGCACCGCCCCCGATATCCGTCGCCTCTTCCTCGCGGGACAGCTCGGCCAGCCGGGCAGCATGAGTTTCTTCTTTGACCGCCTCGGCGTGGTCGAAGCCACTCACACCGACAAGTCCCGCGACCCCGAATCCGATGCCATCGAGGCCGGCGCGCAGAATGTCGAGCCCCTCGAAGCCGAGGAAACCCCCGAGGGTTCCCAGGGCGCGCGGTTCCTCACCGAGATCAAGGATCTCTCCACCGCCAGCAACTGGCTCAAGGCCGCCAAGTGGAACATCGTCGCGTCCGAGATCCGGTACGTGGCCAAGACGCCCACGGAGGTCAGCGAGTCCGACCGCGCCGATGTCGTCTCGTTCCTCAATGCGATCGACGACCACGACGACGTTCACCGCGTGTACGTCGGGATGAAGTGATCGGACGGGGAGTTGCTGGTCCCCTATGCTGACAACGCTTCGAATCCGGAACCTGGCCCTTGTTGCCGACCTGACCCTGGAGCTTCAGGCCGGGTTCAACGCCATCACGGGCGAAACGGGCGCGGGGAAATCCGTGATCCTGGGCGCCATCCAGCTGGTGCTTGGACAGCGCGCCGATCGCGGTGCCATCCGCTCGGGCGCTGACTTCTGTTCGGTGGAAGCGGTGTTCAACGTTGGCGCCCTCCGCCCGGCCATCGACGCGTTGCTGGTCGAGCAGGGCCTCGACCCGTGCGACGCGGATGCCCTGGTGCTCAAGCGTTCCTTCACGGCGTCGGGCACGAACCGCCAGTTCATCAACGGTTCCCCCACCAACCTGGCGACGCTGGCCAGCCTCGGTACCCTGCTGGTCGACCTGCACGGCCCGCACGAACACCAGTCGCTGCTCCAGACTTCCCGACAGTTGGCCATCCTCGACGCGTTCGGCGGCCTGGCTTCCCGGCGCACCGCCTTCGCCGCCCTTCACCAGCAGCACGCCGCGCTCGTCGCCGAGAAGGCCGCGCTCATCGTCGACGAACAAACCTACGCCCGTCAGCT
>JBIKWS010000768.1:0-2659 GCA_044356195.1 Cyanophyceae cyanobacterium | reverse complement strand
GCCTGCGTTCCCGGCGCCGACACGCCGAATGGCTGGACAACGCCATCGCTGAAGGACATCGCGACGACCACCGTTCCCCAGATGCCGCGGAGTCCCTGTCCGCCAACGAGACCGCCGTCGCCATCCGCCAGGCGCTCGCCCGACTTCCCGCCGATCAGCGGCTTGCACTCGAACTCGCCTTTTTTCGCGGCCTGACCCAACAGGAGATCGCGGATCACCTGCGGCAACCCCTCGGCACCATCAAGGCCCGCATCCGGCGGGGAATGATGACCCTCCGCGACCAACTCGAAGGACCCCAATGAACTGCACACAGATCCAGGAACTCGCCGCCGCCTACGCGCTCGGCGCTCTGGACCCCGCCGAGGCGGCCCGCCTGGAATCCATGGCCGCGGCCGATCGGGATCTCCGCGCCGAGTTGGATACGTTCCTCCACGTCGCCCGCCGCCTCGCGCAGGCCGTCACTCCCGTGGCTCCGCCCCCGGCAATCCGTGCTGCCGTCCTTGCCCGGATCGCACGGACCCCACAGCAACGCCCGACCACGCAGCCTCCTCAGGTTCCCCCGGTAGTTCCTCCCGGTTTCAAATTCCTCCGCCCCGCCGCCGGTCGGTGGACCGAAGGTCCGGTCCCCGGCGTGCGCGTGCAGATGCTCAGCACCGACTGGCGCCGCAACCAGACCATGCTGTACATCGAACTCGATCCCGGAGCCCGCTACCCGGACCACCGCCATAGCGGACCCGAACAGATGTTCATCGTCTCTGGTGATCTCCGGAGCGGCGGCCTGCTGCTGCACGCCGGCGATTTCGTCGAGGGCCAGGAAGGTTCCGAGCATTGCGATGTCGTTTCGCCCAGCGGTTGCCAGGCCTTGCTCATCACGTCGGCAACCTCCGCCCTCGCCGAGTTCACCCTCGGCAAGATCAAGGAAGTCGGCGGCAAACTGGCCGGTCTCCGCCTCCCCGATGGCAAGGGCTGAAGGACCTTCCGCTACCGCATCGCCTCTTCCCGGAGCGCGGCGAGTGTCGCGAACAGCTCCGACTCGGAGTATGGCTTCCGGAGGAACCGGATCCTTGCAGAAGTCGGCGCGGGAACATCCTCCGGAACACCCGACACGAACAGGATGGGCGGACAGGCCGGATGATGCCGGATGACGTTGTAGGCATCCGTGCCGCTCAATCTGGGCATGGCGATGTCGAACAGGAGGAGATCGATGCCCGAAGCGGCGTGAGCATTGAACCGGTCCACGGCCTCGGCCCCATCGGTGGCAAGGATCACCTCAAAGCCACGACGACGGAGCAACCGCTCGGTGATCCGGCGCACGACCGGATCATCTTCGGCAACGAGGATCACCGCACCGTCCGGATCGATCATCTCCGGCACGGCCGCGGGGGGAGCCACGCGGACAACATCGACGGGGGCAGCGGGCCACCGGACCTGAAAGGTGGTGCCCGCACCGACACGACTCTGCACATCGATGCGTCCTCCGTGGCGTGTAACGATGGCATGGACAAGGGACAGACCCAGCCCCGTACCGCGACCGGGTGGCTTCGTGGTGAAGAACGGTTCGAAGATGCGCGCCTGGGTCTCCGGAGTCATTCCACTCCCGGTATCACAAACCTCCAGAAGCACGGCGGGCTGGTCTGGCCGGGCCGGTGTGCCCGGAGGAACGACATGGGGCAACCGGTCGGCGAGGGTGCGGATCATGACGGTGCCCGAGGAACCCACGGCGTCGGCCGCGTTCACGATGAGATTCAGGATGACCTGTTCGAGCTGGGCGGTATCGGCCACAACGCCGGGAGCCTCGGGATCGGCATCGATGACCAGTCGCGCCCCGCCCTGCATGAAGGATCTCAGGACTGGCGACATCGTCTCGAGGAGTCCAGGAAGCTCGATGGCGACCGGTGAAACAGGCGTGCGTTGGCTGTACACCATGATCTGCCGCGTCAGGAGACTCGAGCGGTCGATGGCCGAGCGGGCAGCGCGGAGACTGTCCGCCCGATCCTCCGCGCGCGGATCATCCGCGAGAAGGTCGAGCGACACGCTGATGATCTGGAGGAGGTTGTTGAAATCATGGGCAATGCCTCCCGCGAGGCGCCCCAGGGACTCCAGATGCCGCGCCTCCCGGAGTCGCTCCGCGAGTTCCCGCTCACGGCGCTCGGCATCACGGATCCGTGTCACGTCAAAGCCGGCAACCAGGACGGTAGCCGGCTTGCCCTCAGCCTGCTGGAGGCGGACAGCGCGGACCATGACCCGGTGGTGCTGGCCGTTCGGCAGGTTCACGCCAAGTTCCTGCGGCTCGGCCGAAGCCTGTCCCTGGAGCGACTGGTCCAGAAGCGCGTGGAATGCAGGCCGACAATCCTCGGTGAGAAAGTAGGAGAACGGGAACTGGCTGACCTCAGCGCGGGGACGGCCCAGCAAGGCGGCGCCGGCGAGGTTCACATCGAGCAGGGCGTGCCTCTCGCCAAAGGTAAAATACCCCACAGGGGCCTGGTCGAAGAGTGCGAAGTACCGCTGCCGTGACGTCTCGATCGCCAACTGGGCTTCGCGCAACTCACGGTTCTGCATCTCCAGTTCGGTCCGATGGATCTGGAGTTCGTTGGCGAGATGCTGCGCTGGAGGCAAGGGAGGCTCCAGCCGTTCGGGGGATTCGGGATTGGGGGGCATG
>JBIKWS010000767.1:0-2660 GCA_044356195.1 Cyanophyceae cyanobacterium | reverse complement strand
CCACGGTGCAGGACGACGCGAAGATCCTGCGCTTCGTGAATTCCAAGGACGCCCCGCGTCTGGCGGAGTTGGGCACCTCGTGCCCGGACCATTTCCTCCGCACCAAGATCAAGCCGCTGTACGTGTCGCTGGACTCCGAGTTGAAGGATTTCTCGGATGCGGCGATCGACGGTTTCGTGGCCTCGTTGCAGAAGTCGCTCAAGGCGGGGATCGAGCAATACCGCAAGGATTACGCCACCTACTACGAGCGCTGCCGACGGCCGGATTCCCCGGCGATGCGCGATCCGAACCCGACCGTGGTCCTCATCCCGTCGATCGGCATGGTGGCATGGGGCAAGGACAAGTCGGAGTCCCGCGTGACCGCCGAATTCTACAATTGCGCCGTCGAGGTGATGCGCGGGGCGGAGGCGATCGACCGGTACATTGCGTTGCCCCAGCAGGAGGCATTCGACATCGAGTACTGGTTGCTGGAGGAGGCGAAGCTGCGTCGGATGCCGCCCGAAAAGGAACTGGCGCGGCAGGTGATCGTGGTGATCGGGGCCGGGTCGGGCATCGGTCGGGAGACGGCGTTGCGGTTGTCGCGGGAGGGAGCACACATCGTGTGCGTCGACCTGAATGCGGCCGCGGCGGAAGCCACGGCGAAGGAAATCACGGACAAGCTGGGGCTCGGCATCGGTGTGGCGGGAACGGGGCTCTCGGGCTGCGGACCGGCGATCGGGTTGGCGGCGGACATCACGAACCGCGCGAGCATCCGGGCAATGCTGGACAAGGTGGCGTTGGCGTACGGCGGGTTTGATTCGATCTGCGTGACCGCGGGCATCTTTGTCCCGAGCGACACGAGCGGCCACATCCCCGACGACCGTTGGGATCTCACCTTCCGCATCAACGTCACCGGCAGCTACCTGGTGGGTGACGAGGCGGCGAAGACGTGGAAGCAGCAGGGGTTACGCGGCAACCTGGTGCTGACGACCAGTGCGAACGCGGTGGTGGCCAAGAAGGGATCCGTGGCTTACGACACGTCGAAGGCGGCCGCGAACCACCTGGTGCGTGAACTGGCGATCGAGTTGTCACCGCTCGTCCGGGTGAACGGCGTTGCTCCCGCGACGGTGGTGCAGGGCAGCGCGATGTTCCCGCGGGATCGCGTGATCGGTTCGCTGGCCAAGTACAACATTCCGTACACCGAGGACGAGGCGACGGAATCGCTGGTGAAGAAGCTGGCGCAATTCTATGCGGATCGGACGCTGACCAAGGCACCGATCACCCCGGCGGATCAGGCGGAGGCGTACTTCCTGTTGGTGACGAACCGGCTGAGCAAGACCACGGGTCAGGTGATCACCGTGGACGGCGGGTTGCACGAAGCCTTCCTGCGTTGACGGTTGGGCGCTTGCCGGTGACCGGGTACGGGTTGGGTGCAAGGCGACGTCGCCACCCCGAGCCTGAGCTGGATTCCGGGAACCGTGAGGGCTTGGAGAAAAGGGTTTCATCCGCATCTGCGGATGAAACCCTTTGCCGTTCTTGGGTCCTTGGGGTTTTGATCGCGGGGTGGCAGTCAACCCGGTAGCGAATCCAGGAAAAGGGGCGGAGGGGAAGTTCCCGCCGCAGGTCGCATTCATCATCGGCAACGAGGCCTGTGAGCGGTTCAGTTTTTACGGCATGAAGGGGATCCTCGCCGGGTACATCACCGGCGAGATGATGAAGGGAGGGCTGGGTCAGTCGGCGGACAAGGCGACCGAGTGGATCCACCTGTTCATCATGCTGAACTATTTCACGCCGCTGCTGGGGGCGTGGATCTCCGACAAGATCTGGGGGCGCTACAAGACCATCCTGTGGATCTCGCTGCTGTACTGTCTCGGGCATGGGGTTCTGGCCTTGGCCGATGTGCTTTACCCGATGGTTGCGGCACCGGCGCCGTTGGTGGAGTTGACCGAGACGGCGAAGAATGCGTGGGAGGTCAGCAACCGTGCGGCGGCGGAGGGACGGATGTGGATGCTTGGGGCCGGGTTGACCCTGATCGCCTTCGGCGCGGGCGGCATCAAGCCCTGTGTGTCGGCCTTCATGGGCGACCAGTTCGTGGACGCCAGTTCCAAGCTCTATGAACGCGCGTATGCGGCGTTCTATTTCTCGATCAACTTCGGGTCCTTCTTCTCGTTCCTGACGATTCCGTGGGTGGCTCGCAACTGGGGCTATTCGTGGGCGTTCGGGATTCCCGGAATCCTGATGGGCGTGGCGACGCTCATCTTCTACCTGGGCAGCAGCCAGTACCGGAAGGTGGCACCGGCGCGCGAGACGCGGTCGGCGGGATTCTTCCCGGTGCTGTTCGAGGCGCTGCGGAACCGCCAGCCGGGTCGTGGCTTCTGGGAAGGGGCGCTGGCAAGTGCCCGGTTTTCGCCAGGAGAGGTCAAGGCAGCCGCCTCGGTCGCGCCTGTGCTGTCGGTGTTTGCGTTGATCCCGCCGTTCTGGGCGATGTTCGACCAGCATTCCTCCACGTGGGTTTTGCAGGCAAAGGAGATGAATTCCATTGAAGTCGTGGTGCCCGGCTTTGGATGGAAGTACACCGTGGGCGGGGAGGAGATGCAGTCGTTGAACCCGCTCCTGGTGATGCTGCTGGTGCCTCGGGTGACGCTGGTGTTGTACCCGGCGTTTGGGCGGCTCACGAAGGT
>JBIKWS010000766.1:0-2661 GCA_044356195.1 Cyanophyceae cyanobacterium | reverse complement strand
AAGCGGTCGATCAGTCCCTCAAACTCGCTGATGAGGTGCGTGGAGACGAACACGGTCCGGCGCCCCGGCGCTGCGTCCTGATAGGCACCGATCACCGTCTGGATGAATTCCCGACGCACGAGGGGATCGAGTCCCGAGGTGGGTTCGTCGAGCACGAGAAGCTCCGGTTCCGCGGCCATGGCACCGACGAGCGCGAGCTGTGTGCGCTGACCCTTGCTGAGCCCGGAGGTGGGGGCGTCCTCGATGAGCTGGAACTGTCGAAGCAGGGACGCTTCAAGGCCACGGTTCCATTTCGGCCGGAAGCTGGCCTGATAATCCAGTGCCTCACGCACGCTCATCCACGGATAGAACGTGACGAAGTCCGGCACGTAGGCCAGTCGCGCCTTCACCTCCGCCTCGTGAAGCCGCGGGTTCATGCCGAAGACGCGGACCGTTCCAGCCTGCGGGCGCAGAAGGTTCAGGAGGCACTTGATCGTGGTCGTCTTGCCCGCGCCGTTCCGACCAAAGAATCCGTAGCATTGGCCCGGTTCCACGGTCAGCGAAAGGCCGTGCAGCGCTTCCGTGCGGCCATAGCGAAGGACCAGGTCCTGGATATCAAGGGCAGGTGTGCTCATCGGGATTGGGGGGAAGTCAGTGACGGGTGGAAAACGAAAGAATCCATGGTGTGTCAGGTGCGGGAAGAACCGTTCTGTCCCTGGCGTTCGCGGAAGGCCTCGAGGCGTTCGGCCAACAGTGCGGTCAATTCCGTGTCCGAGATCTGGAGGTGGTGGGCCTGGATGATCACGGCGTCCAACTCCTCCGCGAGACGCTCCGAACGGACCGCCTTGCGCAGGGGTGACGTGCCATTCGCCTTCAGGAAGCATCCGGCACCCTGTCGGGTTTCGATGACCCCTTCCGCCTCCAGTTCCGCGTAAGCCCGGGCGGCCGTGTTGCGGTTGATCCGGAGTTCCTCGGCGAGCACCCGCACGGAGGGCAGGGCGTCTCCGGTACGCAAGGAACCGCTGGCCGCCGCCGCCTTCACCTGCTGGACGATCTGCAGGTAAACCGGGACTCCGGACTTGAAGTTGACGTGCGCAATCATCGGGAAACGATCAGTTCACAGATGCCGTCAGGGCGTCAGCGACAACGGCATTCGGTGGAGCGACCTGTTCGGCTCGTTTATGGTTTTGCGGATGCGGCCAGACGAACGACTCCCGTCCGAGTGTCAATGATCTGGGTCGGTCCGCCGGTGGAGGTGCCGCCGAAATCGTGGAAATCCTTGGACCGATCCAGCTGAACAAATCGCCCGTTCTCAGCAAGGTGACCAAGGCTTCGGACGATGCACCCTCCGATTGCCAATGCGCCGACGACGAACAGAGCCAGGAGGATGACGACATATGTTCTGAACCGTTCTGGTGTCATGGTGTGTGTCGGGTGACGGCTTATAAAGTGTCATAGGACACTATGACAGTCAACCCGAACTTTCACGAGCGCTTGGCGCGGGTCGCATCTGGACACGGCCCCCGCATGGAACGGGGTGGCGACGTCCTCGTCGCCGTTCGAAAGCCATTCCCAAGGCGATGAGGAGGCCGCCACGCCGTTCCTTCCGGGGCTGGTCTAGGATTCGCACCACGTCGCCGTGCGCCGCGTTGCGGCGGGGGAACGTGCCGGATGCATTTCCGCGGGGGCCATCTTTGCGTCTTCTTTCGATTTCTGTCCGCAAAAGGGAAGAAGTCGAAAAGCCGCGAAGCCTCAAAGCCGCAAAGGCGAGGGGGGTTGGCGAAAAGAACGGGTATGGCCACAACCGCGTTGCGGTTGGGTTGCGTGGTGGGTGGCGGTCCCAGGGTAGGCCTCGTGCCTCGGCCAACCCTGGGCTTCGGGGCTCAACGCCGTTGGCGTTGGGAGCCGGAAATCCGGGGCGGACCAAGGCCAATGCGGCGTGTCATCTCGGAAGGCCGGACCCGACCTACCGGTAGGCCGAGACTGGCTTGGGGACGACGCCGAGTTCCTCGTAATTGAAACCGCTTTCGAGGGGCTTGTAGGTGCCGACGATTTCCACGCTGCGGGTCGGCGTGATGGCGGACTCCATGCCCATGCCCCAGTAGGCCGCATTGATGAGGAGGCGACGCAGGCCGGCGGATTCGAGATCATGGGCGCTGCCCATAGTGGAATGGAAGACACGGGCCTTCTTGCCGCTGCTGGTTTGCCAGAACTTGAACCACGCTACGGGCAAGGGTTCGAGTTCGCGGTTCGGTGCATCGTCGGGTTTGCGACCCATCAGGGGTTGCCCCCACACCAGGGCGGTGCAGTCCGCGGGAAGTGCGGTGCCTTCCTTGTAGGTCCGATAGACATCCGAGTTTCCCCAGATGTCGGTGACTCCGCGGAGGATGGGATGGTCCTTCATTTCCGGCACGAGGGTGCCGCGGGTCGAGTCGGCGTGCCATCGGCCATGATGCTCGAGAAACGTGCCACCGAGGACATCCTCACCCCAGCGGACCTGCTTGCCGTTGATCTTGTAGGGAAGGGCGGCGTGGAAGCCGTGGTTGCCCGTCCGGATGGAGATGAAGGGCTTGCCGGAATCGATGTACTTCACGATGAGCTCCCGTTCCGCCATCGGAAGCGTGAGCAGGCGTGGAAAGAAGATCACCAGGTCGGCGGCGGCCAGGTTTTCCAGCCCGGGAA
>JBIKWS010000765.1:0-2663 GCA_044356195.1 Cyanophyceae cyanobacterium | reverse complement strand
CAGCGTGATTGGATTCTGCCAAAATCGTTGATGGGCGGCCCGTCCCAGCGTTTCCGCATGGGTTGGATCCTTCAGCAGGGAGAGCTTTCGCGCGAGATCGTCGGTATCCCCACCGGTGAACCAATGGCCGGTGACCCCATCGACCACCATATCCCGGGCGGCGGAGGAATCCGGGACAATGGCTGGAACCCCGAGGGCGGCGGCCTCGGCCACGACGAGGCCTTGTGTTTCGTACCAGAGCGACGGTAGCACGAGGCACCTTGAAGCCTGCATTGCCGCGAAGACGTCGGACCGTGGAAGCCATCCCCGGAGGACGGCGGATGGATTGCAGGCCTGGACGGCATCCTTGAGTTGCCCGTCGCCGATGAATACGGGGCGCACTCCGGCCATGGCCGCTGCCTTGGCAAACAGGATGGGGCCCTTCTCCGCGCTGAGGCGGCCCACGAACAGCGCGTCGGACGCGGCTGCGACCGGAGCCGGTTCCGAGCGTGGGACGTCCACCGGGTTTCCGACGGTCAGGCAGCGGGAACCTTTTGGAAGGTGGGGTTCGATGATCGACCGGCTGAAATCCGACACGAAGACGAAGGTGCCGATGTCCCGGGGGAGCCCGCCTGCCTTGTCCTGGACGAGGCTGCGCACGAGGCGCCAGGCCTTGTGCGCCGGCATGCGGGCATCGCAGTGGGTCAGGATGCAGGAAGCACCCATGGGCTTGCGATGGCAGATGGATCCTTCGGGGAAGCTGTAGAAGGTTCCGTTCGGGCAGACCGCCGTGTAGTCGTGGAGCGTCAGCACTGTCTTCAGACCGCGCCCGGCCGCCTCGGCGACCACGCTGGAAGACAGGGCCTTGTACCACAGGTGGAAATGGACGACTGGCTTTTCCGGGGCCAGGGAATCGAGGAGGTCGGCGAAGCTCCGTCGAGCGCCGCGGTTCCAGATTCCCTGTGTGAATGCGCGCAACTGGCTGGAGGCTCCCAGCAGGTCGTCAATGCCCAGACAATGGACGTGGAGGTTCGGTGTTTCGGCCAATCGCCGGTCCACGGGGCCTACGCCGGTGAACAGGTGGACGGTCTGGCCACGGCGTGCCAATCCCTCCGCGGATGAGAGCGCCACCTGGGAGGCTCCGCCGTTGACGTAGGCGTAGTCGTGGACAATGACAACGGGCGCCATGTGCGTGCGGATGCCGGGTCGGGAAGCTACCGGTGTGCCGCGGAGCCCGAGGCGGGCTTCTCACACCAGAGGAAGATCTGGCAGTTGCGGACGCCGAATCCCCCGAGCAGGGAGTCTGCGAGGCTGAGAGCCCAGGCGGGCAGGCATGCGAGGACCCCGTTGAGGCATTTCGAGTAGATCTTGAGGGCCACTCCTCCTCCGTCCTGGAGTCTTCGGGCGACGGGTGCCATCAACGGCCAGAGCCGGTCGCATTCCACCGCCTCGGTGACCACGAGTCCGTTCTGGCGCACGGCCTGCTGGATGGTTTCCGGGGTGAAGCGGTGGAAGTGGTTGAGGTCTTCGTCGGGCTTCTCGTTGATTGGAACCACGATGCACGCCCGTCCCCCTGGCCGGAGCATCTGGACGAGCGGTCCGAGGCCTGCCGCCGGATCCTCGAGATGCTCGAGGACATGCGAGGAGATGGCGAAGTCCGCCTGGCCTTCCCAATCGGCGGGGTATCCGGCCCCGGCCTCGAAGGTGCGCAGGTCGATCTTGGTGAACCCCTTGGCCGACAGGGCATCGGTTGCACTCTGGACGGCCACGGGAGACAGCTCGAGGCCCGTGATGTGGGTGGAGCGCGGGAAACTCATGAGCATCATCCCCATCCCAAACCCCTGCTCGAAGACCCTCAAGGGGCTGGCGAGACCCTGGATCCGACGCGGGAGCTCACGACGGAAGCGCCGGAGCTTGGTCGTGTTGGCGTAGGTCAGCGAGCGCCTCCAGCGGGAGCTCCAGAATGTGTCGTAAACATTCCGGTTTCGCACCAGATCCTGCCCACTGGTCTGTGCCTCTTTCATTTTGTGTGACACCAACATCGACTACACGCGAACGAATGTCGCGATCGTACAGAGTGCCCACTGAGTGGCAAACGAATGAATGGTTCGCGACGGCGTCCGGGATGCGCGGCGCCATCAGCGCGAACCGTTGGACGTGGGTCCGCGGTGTTGTCCGCTGACCGCCCGGTAGGCTTCGAGAATCGCACCGAAGCATGCCTTCGGTCCGAAGTGGGCGATGGCGACGTCCCGATGGTTGCAGACGGGAGTTTCGGCAATCCGCGACGCCATCCTCAACAATGCGGCGGAGACCGAAGACGGGGATCTCGGCTCCGCGAACTCGAGGTGGCTGAGATTCAGGGACCCGAATCCGGCGTTCCCGGGAACCTGTGTCAGGACCAGGGGAACCCGGTGGGAAAGGGCCTCCAGGATCGCAAAGGACAATCCCTCGTAGAGCGACGTCAGGGCAAACAGGTCGATCGCGTGGTAGAAGGGGCGGGGATCGGAGAGGTATGGCACCTGACGCACGCGGTCCTGGAATCCAAGGCTGGCGGCGATCCCGGACAGTTCATCGGCCAGTTCACCCCTGCCCAGATGCAGCAGCCACAGGTTCGGGATCTGCCGGAACGCCTCGCCAAACGCCGCGTACAATGTTCCGGGGTCCTTCTGCCGCGACATCCGTGC
>JBIKWS010000087.1:0-9539 GCA_044356195.1 Cyanophyceae cyanobacterium | reverse complement strand
CCCTCCGGGAGGAAACCCGGCCTGTTCCGCGTCTGCGGCCGGGCGTTACCCCAGGAACCGGTGCACGGTGGTCATCAGGTCGTCCAGTGGGTCGTCCTGGGAGGGAGGGGCGGCGATCCGGGTGTTGAGGCGACGGTGTTCCTCGGGAGCGAGGGACAGGGCGCTCAGGACCACGATGGGGATGTTGCGGTACGGCGGTTGGGACTTCAGCCGTTCGACGAGGGAGAATCCATCCATCACCGGCATCACCAGATCGATGATGATCAGTGACGGGATGTTGCGGGACAGGCTGTCGAGTGCTTCCTGGCCGTTGGCGGCCGTTTCCACGGTCCAACCGTCGAGTGCGAGGAGGCGTCGGGCGATGTCGGAGGCGTCGGCATCATCATCGACGACGAGGATGCGTTTATCCCGCACTTTCTTCCTGTATCGCACGAGGGTGGCTTCGAAGCGGTCCCACTCGACGGGCTTGATGAAGCAGTGGGTGGCGGCGATGGCACGGTCCGGTTTAAGGCCGCCATGGGTGGCGGTGAGGATCACGGGGAGGTGCGTGAGTTCCGGATCTGCCTTGAGGGCCGCGACGACTTCCCAGCCGTTGATCTCGGGCCCGGTGACATCGACGGTGACGAGGTGGGTGGGTTGCGCCCGGGCGCGCGCGCGGGCTTCGTCGCCGGAGTGGGCGGTGAGAACGCGGAATCCGGCTTGCGCCAGGGGTTGGGTGATGCGCGTACCGGATTCGGGGTCGCCAAAGACGCACAGGATGGTGGCGTTGCGCTCGGGCAAGGGAGACGGTGAGGAAGGGGACGTGAGGAGTCCGGGTGGAACCAGCACCACGCCGGGAATCATGATGGAGAAGATGGATCCGGTACCCGGCGTACTGGCGACGTGGATCTCTCCGCCCATCATCTGGCAGAGTCTCCGGCTGATGGCCAACCCGAGGCCGCTTCCGCCATGGCGTCGGGTGGTGGAGGCATCGGCCTGGGCGAAGGGCTGGAAGAGTTGCTTCATCTGCGACGACGCGATCCCGATGCCTGTGTCGGTGACGGAGACCAGCAGGTGGGGGACGTCGTTGCGGAGGAGGGTGGACGCATGGAGGCTGATGCTGCCGTTCTCGGTGAACTTGACGGCATTGCTGAGCAGGTTGGTGAGGACCTGTCGGAACCGTTGTTCGTCGGTGAACATCTCACTGACGGAGGAGTCGCAGTGGACGTCGACATGGTTGTTGCGTTCCCGAGCGACCTGTTGGATGCCGGCGACGGCGGCGTCGATCGCCGGTCGCACCAGGAAACGGGTGGCGGTGAGCTGCATCTTGCCGTCCTCGATCCGTGCGAGGTCGAGGACGTCATTGATGAGGCCGAGGAGGTGGACGCCGGCGTTGAGGACCTTCTTGAGGTCCTGGATGATCTGGTCGGGTTGGAGGTTGGGGCAGTCTTCGATCAGGAGTTCCGAGTACCCGATGATGGTGTGGAGCGGGGTACGGAGCTCATGGTTCATGTTGGTGAGGAAGGCGGACTTGGCGCGGTTGCCTTCCATGGCCTCATCGCGGGCGCGGATGAGTTCCTCGGTCATGAGGCGGTGTTCGTCGGCGAGGGCGCGTCGTTCGCGTTCCAGGGCTTCCTCCAGGGAGGCGAGGAACCCGGAGGCGGAGGCATTCGCGTTGGCCAGGTCCACGGTGCGCTGCGTGAGCCCGCGATTGGCAGAGCGCAGGGATTCAAGTTCCCGAACCAGGGCCGAAACTTCGGCCGTCGAACTGGGGCGCCAGTTGGGCATATGCGTCAAGGGCTGGGAGGCAGGGGACAGATCGTGCCTAACCACTCCTCTTATATCGGAATTCCAAGGGCGGCGTTGCCGTGCTAACCGTGGCTAAAGTGTATCGGCGCGGAAGGTTCGGACCGCAGGATCCTGCAAAGGGGGGATGTGCGGTCCGGGCGTCGGAAAGGCCCGCTGCGCAGGAGGCTGGGCTGGAATCGGAGCGGTGGCGGGGCAGTGTCGTTGGTGCGGCCTTGCGGCGGCGTTTTACCTGATGCTGGGTCGCATCATCGTGCGATGGGCGGCTGGGTGGATCGGTGTACAGTGTCGGCCGCGTGCAGCGGAGGGTTATCGCAGTGTGGGCAGGCGTGCGCTGGTTGGTTCCATGGGGAGCGCACCGCCGGCCCCTGCGACCCCCGGGGGAAGGGGAAAGAACCTGAGGGAAGGTTCGAAGGTGTCGGCGTGAACCCAAGCCGGCAGCTCCTCCGCTGCCACGCAGGGGGGCAACGCCCGCCTCACGCGGCGTGGGGGTGGGGTTCGAGGACGTCGGCGCGGAGGTTGCGCAGGGGTAAGGTGAAGGTGAGGTGGGTGCCTTTGCCTTGGGAAGATTGGCAGTTGAACTGGCCGTTGAGCCGCGCGGTGCGTTCGTTGAAGGCGCGGAGACCGCTCCGCGCGCGGTTCTGGGCGTCGGCGGGATCGAAGCCCACGCCGTTGTCGATGATCTCGAGGACGAGGTGTTCCAGTGTCGAACGGATGCGGAGTTTCAGGCGGGTGGCGCGGCTGTGCTTGATGACATTGGAGAGCGCCCCGTGGAGGATCTGGATGAGGTGGCGTCGTGCCTGGCCGGCGACCTGCAAGGCGGGGAACTGGTCCGGGATATCGAGTTCGAGTTCGATGCCGAGGCCGAGGAGCTGGCGCTCGGTGGTTGTCAGGAGGTAGTTGACGGTGGCGTCGAGTCCGTCGCGTTCCGGATCGGTGAGCCAGATGAGTTCGTCGAGATCCCGGATGAGGCGTTGGGCGGTGGCGGCGAGGGTGGGGTGGGAGGCGGCGGCAAGGATGGAAATGCGGGCGAGGCCGGCACCGATGCCATCGTGGAGGTCGCGTGCGATCTGCCAGCGGCGGTCATTGGCTTGTTGGCGGTAGGCTTCCTGGAGGGCGCGTTCGGATTGGGTCTGGCGGTGTTGAAGGTAGAGGCCCAGGAGGCCAACGGCTCCGCCCGTGGCAAGGATGCGGAAAGTCCAGGTCTGGTGCCACCGGGTGGGGATGAGGAGGGCGAGGGTGGATTCCGCCGTGGCCCCTCCTTCGGCGGCGCGGAGACGCAGTTGATGCGATCCCGAGGCGACGCGGTGGTAGCGGATCCGTCCGTCGGCAGGTGCGGTGGTCCAGAAGGCATCGACGCCCTCCAGTCGGTATTGGACCGGGGCGAAATCGGCCTCTGCGGCGCCCGGGTGGGCGATGGTGAATTCGAGCATCTGGTCGGCATCCTGGGGGCATGTAACGAGGGGCGTTTGCCCGTGGAGGATTTCCTGCCAGAAGGTACCGGAGGGACTGGCCGCGCTTCGGACCGTGGGTGCGGGCCGGGCGGCAGGGACGAGTTCATCCTTGGGAATGCGGAGTGCGCCGGCGGCGGTTGCAAACCACAGGTTGCCCTGGGTGTCGCGCGACGAGGACGGGGGACTGCCGTTGCATTCGATGACCCAGGCCGCGGCACCGCGGGGCCTGAAGGGGCGGAGGGAGGCGGCCTGGCCGGAGGCAACGGCTTCGAGGTCGGAACGCAGGAGGCCAGCAACGCCATGGTGACCGTGGATCCAGAGGCGCCCATGCAGGTCGTCCACCGCGCCGAGCACGAGGTTTTCAGGCAGGCCGTGTTCCGGGCCGAAGCGGAACCACGTGCCATTCCGGCGGCGGACCAGGCCGGCGGTGGAAGCGAACCACACGGTGCCATCGGGATCCTCGAGCACGGGGTTCAGGATGTTCGAAGGAGCCCCGGTTTCTGGGGTGTGGGCGGAGACGTTGCCCTTCGCGATCTGCACGGCCCCGAATCCGATGGATCCGATCCAGAGGTTGTGGTTGGCGAGTTCGAGGACGCTGAGCCAGGTGGTGTTGCGGGAAGGTGGGTGGGCAGGGAGAACCAGCGGACGCCATTGTTTCAGGTCGCTGGATTCCACGACATTGTCGGCCGATGCGATCCAGACCCGACCCGAGGAACCCTTCGACAGATACTGCATTCCCGAGGCGAGGTGGAATGGTTCGGACTGGAGGGAGGTTTCCGAGAAGCGGTGGAGGCTCTTTCGTCCGCCGGCGAGCACGGTGCCGTCGGGAAGTGGCAGGAGGGACTCGAGAACGATGGATCCGTGAAGGGCCATGACGTTTCCATCCTTCCAGCGCATTGCGGTCCGGAAGCCGCCCTCATTCAATGTCCACCAGACGGAGCCATCGGCGGCGGTGTCGATGGCGTCCACGCTTCGGGAACGGGGGAAATCGGGATGGGTCCAGAGTTCGATCGAGGGAGGTGCCAGGTGGTTGAGGCCATCCCGGTCGGAGCCGGCCCACAAGCCGTCGGGGCCGCTGTCGATCCAGGGTTGGGGTCCCAGGCGGGCGGATTGGAGTCGGCGGTGGCGGTCTTCAAGGAGGCTGGCTTCGGCGGTTGGAAGCGGGCGTGGAATGGCGGTGTGGGTGACTTCGAGCCAGGTGCCATCCGGCCGTCGCACCAGAGCTTGGCCGGTTCTGCCCTGGATCAAAGTGCTGTCGTGGTCCGCTGGCGCGTTGAAGCGGGCCAACGGTTGGAGGCTCCAGCCCGGACCCACCTTCCGCGGGGTGGTCTCTGGGATGGCCTCAATCCGGGCGATGGCCCACTCCCGGATGGGGGAGTCGCACAGGACGCAAAGGTCCTGGGAAAGGAAGACGGCAACCCGGGCCCCTATGGCCCGGCGCACGGGGGTGGTATCCACGGCCGCCCATCGCCCCTGCCGGCGCAGCATCAGGTTTTCGTAATTGAACCCGACCAGCAGGTCGTCGCCGAAGCCGGCGGCAACGAGCGTGATGTCGGCATGCTCCGGACCCTGGAACTCGGTGTTCGGAAGGGTTTCAAACGTGTGGCCGTCGAAGCGTTGGAGTCCGCGCAGGGTTCCGCACCAGATCCAACCTTCGGGGGAACGGCTGAGGGCCTGGACGCGATTCTGGGAAAGACCGTGTCGGCCATCGAAGGATCGAAGGGTCCAGCGGGAGGGATCCGCGGTTGGAGGCGGCGGGTTGGTCGATGCGATCAGCACGGCGCGGAGTGGGAACAACCACGCGCAAAGGAGGAGCGGGATTTGGAACCATCGACCGGTGGAGGACATGGCAAGGGCGTCCAATCCTTCCGTTGCCGCCGGCTTCGTGGGACTCCTAAGTATGGGTAAATCACCCACCTTCGGATGAGGGCGCAGCCGGGGCTCACGGGCGCGTCTTGGCCAGTGCCTCGATGAGCGAGTGGACGCGGAGCTTCTGGTAGATGCTGCGGATGTGGGTGCGGACGGTGTCGACCGAGATGCCGAGGTCGGCCGCAGTGCCCTTGTAACCGCGGCCGGCCCGCAGGAGCGTGAGGATGGCGAGTTCGCGCGGGGTGAGGACGGGGTTGTCCGGCGATTGCAGGGGACGTTGGAGGGTCTGCACAACCCGGCGCGCGATGGCGGGGCTCATGGGAGCACCGCCGGAAACGACATCACGGATGCCGGCAAGCAGGCTTTCGGGAGGGTCGGATTTCAGGAGGTAGCCGTTGGCGCCGTTGGCGAGGGCCCGGAAGATGTCGTCATCCTCCTGGAACATCGTCAGCACCAGGAGATGGGTGTCCGGGAAAAGGCTCCGGAGCATCGGCAGCCCGGTGCCTCCGTCGATCTCGGGCATGCGGAGATCGACAAGCGCCAGGTCGGCGGGGTCGTTGATGAGACCGGAAAGCGCGGGGACAATGCCCGCATACACCCCGGCACACGTCATGTCGGGGGCGGCATTGAGGAGGTTCCGGATGGCGGTGCGGACATCGGCGGAGTCGTCGATGATGGCAACCCGCAGCCGGCATGGTTGAGTCGGCGTCATTGGATGGACCCTGTTGGCACGAAAAGCAGCGCAGGATGCTCCCATTGCATGGGCTTGCGCCATCGCATATTCATGCGACGCGGCAGAAGGGGCGCATCTTGACACGGACTCCGCACGCAACGGGGTGGCGACGTCCTCGTCGCCGTGGGGAGGGGCCTCGGTCGAGGGCGACGGGGACGTCGCCGCCCCGGCTTTGGAATTGGAACTGGGACGGGGAAGGAGTCGAACTTCGGACGCCATCCTTCACCGCGGTGATTGCGGGACCTTCTGCAACCGGCTCACGTCGTATCCCATGTCGGTCATCCGCTGGACGAGATCGGCGTATTGGGCGTCGGGAATCTGCGGGGTGCGGGCCATGACCCACGCGTACTTCCGGGAGGGCACGCCGATGATGGTCACCGTGTGGGCGTCGTCGAGGTAGGTGATCAGGTAGGCGGCCTGGAAGGGCCACACGAACTGCATGCGCCACTCGGCGCGCGTCACCGGATCATGGATGGTCCCGATCGGATGATAGGTCTTCACGGGACCGGTGAAGCTGCCCTTGCGGAAGGTGAACGTCGTGGCGATCCGGCCATCGGGACGCATGGCATAACTCTCCACGGCGTCGTGCGCGCCCTTCTCGATGAAGGTCGGGATGTTGGCGATGACGTACCAGTCCCCCATGAACCGCGGGATGTCGACGTTGCTGGCGAGGGGGAGGGGCGTCTTCATCGTGGGGGATTTCTGGGTGGCGCAGCCGGTCAGGCCGACCAGTGCGAGGAACACGGCCAGACGGCGCCATTGGCGACAGACAGAAAGGACCGGCCGACCGGACAACGACGCGCTCATGGTGGAGTCATCAGTACTCGCGATCCATCGGACTGCCAACCGCGGCGAACGGGGTGTTACCCGAAGGATCGCGGGAGGGAGTGTGGTGTTCATCAATCGTTGGAACCGGAGGCGGTCCTCTGCTAAATCAGGACCATGTTCGTCCGAAAAGTCTCACTGCGAAACATCCGCGGATTCGAGGCGCTCGACTTCGATTTTGAGCGACCCGAAGGCGGTGGGGCGGGGTGGACTGTCATCACAGGGGACAACGGGTCCGGGAAGAGCACATTGCTGAAGGCGATTGCCGTGTGTTTGACAGGCAAGGATACCGCGAGGGCGCTGCAGCCCAATTTTCACGGTTGGATCCGCCACGGGGCGGAGCCCAAGGAAGCCCATGTGGAATTGGAGATCGAACTGGACGAGCAAGACGACGAGCTGAGCGGTCAAGGCCGGGCTCCCAAGGAGGCATTTCCAGCGAAGATCCTCTTCAGGAATGGCGGCAGGGAGACCTCCATTTCAGCCGGCGAACCGGATTCAAAGAAGAATTCCAAGAACTACCAGACCCCCGAACGCACCATCTGGTCATCGGATGCACGGGGGTGGTTCTGCTGTGGATATGGGCCCTTCCGGCGGGTCTTCGGTGCTTCCCCCGAGGCTATGCAGCAGATGGTAGCTCCGTCCACGTCGCGCTTTGCCACCATGTTCCAGGAAGCAGCTTCGCTTGCAGAGGCCGATCGCTGGTTGCGGGATCTCAAATACAAGGCACTGGAGGGCCGCAAGGAAGAGGAAGATCAGCTCCGTATCCTGATGGATCTCCTGCAGGACGACCTGATGCCGAATCAGATCCGGATCGCACGGATCGACTCGGATGGGCTGTGGCTGAAGGATCGCAACGGTGTCGAGCTTGCCTGGAATGAAATGAGCGACGGTTATCGTGCGGCCCTGGCGTTGCTCACCGACTTGGTGCGCCACCTGATCGTTGCCTACGGCACCGAAGGGTTGGTCGCGAGGGACGCGGACAATCGGCTCGTCATCCAGAGGAGCGGTGTGGTCCTCATCGACGAAGTCGACGCACATCTTCACCCGGAGTGGCAGCGGGAGATTGGATTCTGGCTCAAGCGCCACTTTCCCAAGGTCCAGTTCATCGTTACAACCCACAGTCCACTCATCCTTCAAGCCGCAGATCCAAACGGCCTTTTCGTGCTGCCGGAACCCGGCTCCGAAACCAAAGCCCGCCCCATGCCCACGGAGGATTACGAGCAGATCATCGCCTCCCGACCCGACACGATCCTGACGACTGCTGCGTTCGGGCTTCAGAATACGCGGTCACCCCGGGCTGTGGAGGCGCGCGCACGTTATTCGATGTTGCAGGGAAAGCGACGAGCTGGCGCCACGCTGACCGAGGACGAAGCCAAGACCTACCTGATGGACCTCAAGTTTGTGACGGAAGAAGACTAGGCCTGGTCATGCGAGCGGTGAAGAGACCTGTGCTCGATGCTGCCGAACAGGCCGACCTGGATCGGAGGCAGGTGCGTGCGCTCGAGAAGCTTGGTTCCGGGCAACTCGACGCGAAGGCCGACTGGAAGGCAGCGAGACAGTCCAAGACCCTGAAGTCCATTCTGAAGATTCTTCAGCGCATGATGGGTGATACCCAGCGCTGTATGTACTGCCTCGATTCCCACGGTGCCGACATCGATCACTTCTGGCCGAAGACCCCCTATCCAGAGCGGATGTTCCGGTGGCACAACCTGCTCCTCTGTTGCACCGAATGTGGCCGGTTGAAGGGCGACAAGTTCCCATTTCACCAAGGCGAGCCTTCGTTGATTGATCCGACCGAGCGCGACCCTTGGCTGGATCTCGATTTCGATCCGCGCACCGGGAACATTGTTGCGCGGTTTGATGTGGGTCGGAACACATACGCCGAGAGAGGTTGCGCCACGGTTGCGGTCCTGCAGTTGGATCGGCGGGAAGCACTCGCCGCAGGATACCGCCGAACCTTCAAGAAGCTCTCAGCGACGGTACGGGCGGCCCTTGAGGACAGTACGGTGACTGCCGAGGACTTGCTGAGAGCATTGACCGAGGAAGACATCCACGGGTTGCTCGGTTGGTGCATCGAAGGGAATGGCAAGAACGAGGCCCCGTTCAGTGAGTTGAGGGATCAGCGGCCAGAGCTGTGGATGGAGCTGATCAGACTCACTCAAGGCACCTGAACGGTGCTGGTTCCCATTTGAATTCCTTCAAGGCCGGCAAGGTCGGACGGCGATGCGGGAAGCAGGACTTGTGGGTGGGGTGTGGCGAATCGGGCGGTGGGTGTTTGGAGGGCTCGGTTGTCTGGGGTGCGTGGCGTGGGGCGCGGGAGTCGATGGATCGTCCGCCGGCATCGTGTCATCCAGCCAGAGGTCCGCTCCGCTGGTGGCGCCACCGATGCCATTCACCAACGCCGTGCCCGATGCCCCGTGGCGCGTGGCGGTGTATGCCTTTGAGCATGGATGGAGTACCGACGCCCCGCATGGGGTCCCGCAATTGGAGACGAATGGACGCCCCGCCCGGACTGCGGTGCGCGCCCGGATTGTTTCGGAGGATCCCGCGGATCGGGGGTGGTTCCTGATTGCCGCGCGGCGAGCGACGAACGCAGCGGGAGACGTGTTGCGGATGCAGTCCAGCAATTGGTTGAGCCAGCGTCCCGGCCTGATGGTCACGCCGGGTCCTGTGCCGGGGGAACCCTGGAACGTGCTGCTTGAGTTTTCACGGAACAGCCATTTCCGGCCGGAAGAACTGGTGCCACTGCCACCGCTCGTGGTGGCAGGTCCCGGCGAGAATCCCATCGGATGGCGGACGAACGTGCATGGCATCCAGTTGGAGCTGCGGTCGGTGCGGAGTGCGCCGGAGCCACCCAATCTGATCCTGCTGGA
>JBIKWS010000764.1:0-2669 GCA_044356195.1 Cyanophyceae cyanobacterium | reverse complement strand
AAGACCGCCGATCCGCAGAGGATGAGCAGACCGACGATGCCGTGGTTCTGCCCGGGCCAGCGGCGGGTCTGGTGGAATGCGGCACGGGCACATTCGGCCACCGATCCGCGGGCCCGGTCGCCGGAGACACTGACGCCCTGGAAGAAGGACAGCAGCCATGGCGTCGGGATCATCAGGAAGGGAAACACAGAAAGGGGAAACAGCACGAACCCGAACGGTTGGAGCGCAGCCTGTGTGGTCATCAGGCGAAGCCAGCGTCCCGGTGTCCACGGGCTGGCCGGATGTCCCGAAACCGAATCGCGCAATCGGGAACAGAAGGCGGCCTGGCCTGTTTTCATCCCGACATAGAGGAGCGTGAGGATCAGCGCGCCGGGTGCGAGGCGATCGTCGGCATGCGCGCCCCGGGTCATGTCCGACCAGAACCAGAGCAGGCCCAGAACGAAGGGTGCCGAGGCCAGGTGATAGACGAGGTGGGTGGCAATGGGCGTCCGGCGCAACAGGTGGATCGCCGACTCGACGAGGTCGAGGGCGCCTTGGCCCTGGGTTTGTTGGCGCGGCTTCTTCATGGCTTCATGGAAGGCCGATGAGGGCCGCTTCGGCCGCCTTGCCCTCATGCCACTCGGAGGGGGTGCGGAGGAGGATGGAACCGACGGCGTAGAAGACCAACCACGCCAGCGCGAGGCCGGCGATGACAGGGATCGGGCGCAGGAAGCGGGTGAGGTCACGCTGCGGCTTGGTCGCGGGCGTGGCGGATTTGCGCAGGCAGGTGGCGCACAGGATGCGGCCATCATGCTCGGTCACGCATTCGCGGCAGAAGAACTGGCGGCAGGACGGGCAGCGCGCGGAAGCCTCCCGGGCTGGGTGGACGGAACAGCGATGCTGGACCAGGGAGGACATGGGACGATGGGACGGATGGGACCTATGGGACTTATGGGACGGGGGATGTGGTGGCGGTGGGCGTGGGGGTGAGTCTTTGGGTGGCGGACTGGAGTTCCTGGACGAGGGCGCGGGCCTTGGGGAGTCGGTAGAGGCCGGGAAGGCGGATTTCCTGGACGGCGGTGGTCATGTGGACCTCACACATGGTTCCGCCGATCAGGACGAAGGCCAGGATCGGAATGAGGATCGTGGCGATGGTGGAGACGAAGATGGCGGCGAAGATCCAGGGTTCGCCACCTCCATCGGTCGCGGTGAGACCGGCGATCCAGAATCCGATGGCCATGCCAAGGAAGGGGACGAGGAGGATTCCGAGGATGAGTCCGAGGATCAGGCGGAGGCGGTTGGGTCGGATGACGATGTGCTCGATGTCCTCGAGCTGGAACTTCCGGTAGCGCTCGAGGACGCCGAGGACGTCGACGACGAGGAGGTGATCCTCGGCGAGCCAGTACGAACTGCTGCCGACCAATGGGATCAATGATGCCCGGAGCTTCCGGTAGGCCGGGTTCTGATGGAGGAGGTCAGACATGGCGGTCAGAGGATGAAGGCGACGACGATCAGCGTGGCCAATCCGGCGCACGCCAGGAGGGAGACGAGGGTGCCGAGGATCATCCGGCGGCGGACGTTCGCCACGCGGGAGTCCGCCGCGCGCCAGCGGAAGATCGTGACGAGGATGTTGAAGAGGGTGACGAAGGGGATGCCGATGCCGGTCAAGAGCCCGAGGTTGGCGTACCACACCATGGCATCCCATCGGGTGCGGCTCCGTTCGAGGCCGCGGACCGTTCCGGTCTTGTGCGCGGTGTCGATGCAGGTCGGGCAGAGGTGGCGGCCGTCGACGGGGATGTCGCACAGGGCGCACAGGAAGCGGCCGCAGTCGTCGCAGGGGACGGCAGCCTTCCGGGTGGCGTGGAAGAAGCAGGCAGCCTCGCCTTCGCCGGTGATCCGTTCCGCAGCGCGTCCGGCGACCGGCACGCGTCGGAAGCCGGGAAAGGTGGCGATGGTCAGCGGCGCGTTGCAGGCGGGACAGCGGTCGAGGCTGTTCAGCGTCGCCGGGTCTTCCGGGAGCGGGCGCCGGCAGGCGGGACAGCGGATGTCGCGGTTGGGCATGGGAGAAGGGCTCAGCGGGGTTCGCGGGAAATGAGTCCGTGAAAGACGCGTTCGTAGAGGAGGACTCCGGCGAACTGGGCGAGGGGCCAGGTGATCAGGATGCCGAGGCCGCAGGCGAACACGCCGATGGCGGCGATGATCCCGGTGAGGATGATGAACCACAGGTGCTGCCAGAAGTGGCGGGCCACGACGCGTCGGCTGAGGCGCATGGCTTCGCGGATGCCGAAATGCCGGTCGGCGACCAGCGGAAGGACGTACATCCATGAGACGGTCAGGTAGGTTTGGAGCACGGCACCGATGAGGAACGAGATCGCCACGCCGATCATGAACACGCTCAGGGGTGCGGCTGGCGTCGCTCCGCCGCCGCCGCCCGGAGTCATGATGGCGCTCATGCCGAAACCGGCGAGCACGGCAAAGACGACCCCGGGCACGTAACACAGGAGACTCAGCAGACCAGGGACGAACGAGGCCATCGCCAGCTTCCAGAAACGCGGGCCGAATCCGCAGAAGACGTCCGTCGGTGTGACCCGGACGCCGCGCAGGTAGCGCAGGTAGGTGAGCAGCAGGCCGCCGATGGTCGGGCCCTTGATGAGGGCGGGGACGCCGATGCTGATGAAGATGCCAAGGAT
>JBIKWS010000763.1:0-2674 GCA_044356195.1 Cyanophyceae cyanobacterium | reverse complement strand
ACGTCGTCGAGAACCCCGTCCACGTCCACGACATCCAGGCCACCCTCATGCACTGCCTCGGTTTCGACCACGAACGCCTCACCTACCACCACGCCGGCCGCGACTACCGTCTCACCGATGTCCACGGCCAGGTCGTGAAGGCCCTGCTGGCCTGAGCCACCTGCCGCCATGACCGGCTGCCAGGCACTCCGGATTGCGGGTTCCATCGGGCTCTTCTGCCTCCGTCACGCCGTGGCAATGGCGCTGACGATCGCCATTCCCTGCCTGCTCTGGACCGTGGCCTACCTCGGCCTCCTCCTGTACGCGACGGTCGCCGGCGGCGGCCCTGGAGGACCCTTGGCCTATCCTGTGGGATTGCTACTCATCCTGGTGACCGCCACGGCGGCTTGCCTGTTCCTTCTCTTTCCGTCCACCGCCCTTGCCGAATGGATTGGCCGACGCCGTTCGCTGCCCATCCTCGCCCAGATTCCGATCAGCATCGGAATCCTTGCGATCCTCAGCCTCCTTTTCACCCTGATATTGGACCAACGCTTCCCGCAGGCCTTCCCCCTCGCGCCGGGCCAGAAACTGAATCCGAGCATCACCGCCACAGCCCTTTTCTGCGCCCACCTCCTTCCCCTCGGCTTCTATTGGTGGGTCGCCCAGAGCATCCCCCTTCTCTCCGCCCTGTTTTCCCGGCTGATCGCCCTCTTCCGAACCTGATCGGGCCATCCCGCCCAATCCGCCTCTGGATCCCCCTGCCCCGTCCAGACTCGTCCTCACTCCACCGCACCCGACTGCCCCTTAAACGACCCCACCGGCCCCCATCCATCCCATCCAACAGCCCGAGCTCCATTTGCATCCGCGCGTCGCATATGCGACGCGCCGTTGCAAAATGCCTCCCAAACACCCCCCGATTTAACCTCCATTTGCATCCGGACGTCGCATATGCGACGTCCGGATGCAAATCGTCCCCCCTCCGCACCACACCCGAGCCAATTTCCCTGCGCACCCGACCCGGCCGAAAGCAACCGGGTAGACGTCGGTTTCCTGAGTGGTCATAACCACGGCAACCGCACTCCGGCGAGACTGGACGGAGGGTCTTCAGGCCGGGCTGGGGAACCAAATGGGCGCGTCCGACTGCTTCGCGCTCAGGGTTACGGTTGCCTGCGCCGACTCCCTGGCTGGATGGAAACCAGTTCTGACCGCCTGGGCTGCCGACGCGGAAGTCCGCGCAGAAAAGGATGCATCCGGTCCTGGACGGCACTACCCGTTCCACATGAAACCCAAGACCGAATTGCTCCTTTACCACCTGCTGTGGCATCTCGACCGGGTAACCCGGCCGACCTTCCGGAACCTCACAGACTCCTACGAAGGCTGGGCCTACCGGCGCGGTTTCCTGCACCAGATCCGACGTCTGGAAGCGCAGGGTTTCCTTGAACGACAGCCGGATGCCGTCTCTCCCATCTATCGATTGAGCGATACGGGACGCGTTGCCGCCTTGGGTGGACGTGATCCTGATCAGGCTTGGGAACGTCCATGGGACGGTCTCTGGCACACGCTCGTATTTGACGTGCCAGTGGTCCACGACAACGCCCGTGCCCGGCTACGCCGACGATTGAAGGCATCCTGTTTCGGGTATCTCCAGAATAGCGTCTGGATCTCGCCGGACCCTTTCCCCGACGATCTGGGGAGCCTTGTTGAGGAAGTTGAGAATGTGGAGTTCATCACCCGCTTCACCGCACGGGCAACCGAACTGAAGACCGACCTCCGCATCGCTCAGGCGGCGTGGCCATTCGAGGAGATCAACCGCAGGTACAGTCGGTGCAAGGAGATCCTCAACAACTTCCCAGTCGAGGAGACCGAACAGGAGTTTTCACCCGACCGCTTGCTGGACTGGTCGAAAGCAGAGCATGCCGCCTGGAAGCGGGTGCTGGAAATCGACCCATTTCTGCCCTTGGCACTCCTTCCACCGGGATACCAAGGCTGCGAGGTCTGGAACCTGCGACGAAGCGTGCTCGCACAGGCCGGGGAATCAGTGCTGAGCCTGGGCTGCATTGCCTGACGAAGCCTTGGCAACCGCCCGCAATCATCGGCGGCAAGCCCCGTCCATTTTCAACGGCGCGTCGCATATGCGACGCGCCGTTGCAAAACGCCTCCCAAACACCCCCGATTTACCCTCCATTTGCATCCGGACGTCGCATATGCGACGTCCGGATGCAAACGACTCCGCAAGGGTCTCAACGTCCGCGAGCGATGACGGCCCGCGGCGGGAGTGCCCGCACAGGGTACGGACGTGAGGCTTCTTTTTCAGGATGCAACCGGCGGACTCGTCGTGGCGATGATGGGGCGGGCACACGGAGCATTCCTTTCCTGGCTGCCCTCTGCTGGCCGCCGTCCACTGACCGCCCAGTACTCGTACCCTTTCGCGCCTTCCAGAAGCTGACGGGGAGCGGCTTCCAGGCGCACGGAATCAGTTGGGCGTGGATGTCGCCCGCCCCGGATGCCAGAGCCGCCATCGATACACAGGGCATAAGCCACCTGCGATCCATCCGGAGAATCTTGAGCAACTTGCCCTCCCCGGTATCCCACCGAAGCCGGATTCCGGGCAGGCACAGAGCCGTGCAGGATGCGTCCTCATGGCACGTTGCGAAGTCCAAGTCGTCCTCGACCCAGCAAACACTTATCGCGCACT
>JBIKWS010000762.1:0-2675 GCA_044356195.1 Cyanophyceae cyanobacterium | reverse complement strand
GCCCTGGATGGCCGGAGACAAAGGTCAGCTCACCCGGAGCCGCGCCCGACTTCGACCAGGCCAGATGATGCGGCACCTTCGCCGGCTTGCCATCCTCGTAGACACGGAAGAAGCACACATCGAGGTTGAAGCGCGGATACTCGAAGTTGTCCGGATCCCCGCCAAAGAACGCGACCTGCTGCTCCGGCGCGAACACCAACCGGACATCCGTGTACTTCTTGAAGCGATACAGGTGATACGCCCCGCCCTGATAGAGCGTCACCACGTCGCTCCGCAGACCCGTCTTTTCCAGCGACGCCTTCTCCAACTCGGCCATGACCCGGCGCCGCGCCTTGAACGCCTCCTCGGCCGTCGCGCCCGGCGGAACCGCTGCGTTGACCTTCGAGGTCACGTCCTCGATCGATTGCAGGACGTTCAACTCCAGGTCCACACACTGGACCTCTTCCGCCCGCGTCTTCGCAAGGAATCCCTCCTTCAGGAGGTTCCGCTTCTCCGTCGAAAGCTTCTGCAAGGCGTCCGCACCCACGTGATGGTTCGACAAAACCAACCCATCCTCGGAGACGAAGGAACCGGAGCCGCCCGAGTTGAACCGGACCGACGACTTCATCAGGTGATCCAGCCACTCCGCCGTGAGCTCGAAACCGTACTTGGCGCGGATCTGCTCCCGCGGCGGATTCGAGTACAGCCACATTCCCTCATCGGACCGGACCGCCTGTGTCAGTGCCGCCGCCACCCATGCGGCCGCGAGCCATCGATTCGTCATGCGCATCACGCGACACCGTGGTCGCGAACCCCGATTCCGGCAAGCCTCCGACCGGGACACCGAGGACTTCCCCGACCAGACCCCGAAACGATTCTGACCGCAGCCCCAGGTGCGGAGCACCGACAGACGGTAGCCCACAGCGTCAGCTGTGGGTTCAGGTACAGGAGGACGCCAGCCCCGGCAGGGGCGACAGAATCCCCGTCACCCTCGCCTCCCTCGATCCTCCTTTCGTGCCCTTTGTGCGCTTCGTGGTTCAAACCTCCGCTACTGCCCAACCACGAAGGCCACCAACGACACGAAACTCTCCCATCGTACTCGAACTCGTACCTTTACTCGTACTTGCCCCCGTTTACGCCTCCCCACTACCGGCATGGACATTGCTTAAGTCCACGCACTCACCACCGGTCTCGCCCCCATCGGCACAAACCCTCCTCCCACCCTCCTCATCCCCTGAACCAGGCCGGACCTCGGCTTGAATCTTGAAACTTGAAACTCCGCCCCCTCACCTCCCCATCGCTCCGCGGATGCGATCCAGGATCTCGGGTGATTTGGCGGTGGTGATCCCCTGGACGATCAGGGCGAAGTTGTCGGCCAGGACTTCCTCCGGGTGGAGGATATAGCCGGTGTTGCGGCCGATCTTCTCGTGGAAGCCGGTAACCTTCTCGATGGGGACCGTTCTCGGGCCGGTCGCGTCCGTGAGGACGCGATGCCCTCCGTCGGGCGTCCGTTCCACGAGGAGCAGTTCGAACTTCAGGTAGGCGAAGAACTCGCCGCCGCGTTCGGCATCGTAGGTGGGCGACGTGGAGAAGAGGATGGGAACCCCATGCACGCGTTCGCCGTCCAGGCTGACCTCGATCGCGTGTGCATTGATGGGCGCGTCGGGATTCGTGATGCGACGTTCCGCAAGCGTGGCGGGATGCCGGACCTCGCCGCAGGGCTCGAACCCGATGGCGGCATACAGCCGGTCGCGCAGCGCGGGATTGGATCGGGAGAGGATATGGAAAACCTCGTGGGCCAGCATCCCGGTGAGCTGCGCCGTGGGACGTCGGACGGTTCCGCTGGGCAGGATGATGGCGTTGCCGCGGGTGTAGGGGGCGTTGCCTTCCTCGCTTCCGGTGGTCTGGATGAAGTGGATCACGGAAGGCAACGGCACGCCCGTCTTCCGGAGCCCGTCGCGGATCTGATCGAATGCGGAGCGTATCCGATCCTGCTCGGCGGGTTTCCACTCAACGACCGAGTCGGCGACGAAGCGGAGGAACGTGGCTTCGTCGACGGGGCCGTTGGTCTTCATCCGGGCGGCGCGATCGAAGGGACTGAGGCGCTCGATGAAGGGATCGCGTTTCCCAAGCAATTCCCGCGCTGTGGACGGCGTGTCGAAGACCAATTCCTGTCCGAGCAGGCGCCCCGCGAGCAGCAATAGCGGCAACAAGAGGAGCGGCCAATGGGTTGAGGTGAGTGTCATCGGGGGATTACTTCTCCAGCGCAAGGACGTTGCCGTTAGGAAACCTAAGCCATGGTACCTTTTCAGCAATCGTGGGAATCGAAGTCAGCTTGGAGTTGCCATAACTGATTCCACGCTTCGACCGCCGCACTCTGGAGGGCTTCACGTTTGGAGAATAACTGAGAACTGACTTGGACCCCTGTTGCGAGCAAGGCGAGAAGAACAAATCCTGGAACTGTTAGCTTTCTCATGAGAGGCGGATTGATCAGGCAACTGTCGGTGCAATTGTCGATCATCCCTACCACCTCAACAGGGGGAAGGCAACGCGGTCAGTCCCACCTCCCTTTGAGGGGGCGCATCTGGACACTGCCCCCCGCATGGAACGGGGTGGCGACGTCCTCGTCGCCGTTCCAAAGCCATTCCCAATGGCGATGAGGACATCGCCGCCCCGAATCCTCTCCAAAGGGGGCA
>JBIKWS010000760.1:0-2676 GCA_044356195.1 Cyanophyceae cyanobacterium | reverse complement strand
GCAAGCGGAGGGTCTGGAAGCGCACTTTCATGGTTGGGTCGATGCACCGACGTGTGGGTGATGGTGAATACGAACCATGCTCATGCTGCCGACGTGGGGGACTGGTTTCAAGTGGAGGCGCGGAAGGGATCGTTCCGTTGGGGCGAGGTGTCATGGGGTGGGGTGACCCAACGTTCCGCTCCTCTCCACCGCTGGGCTTTCGCCGTGCGCCGCGTTGCGGAGAGTTCTGGGAACTGGTGACTGGCGACTGGGAACTTCCCCTTGGCCCAGCCTCGTGACCTCGTCCATCGGAGAGATCTGAGCCCATTGCCTATCCACCGGGCCCGTGAACCTCGCCGAAAATCACGCGTCCTCCTTGCCCGTGCCTGAGGGCTTCCGCTGCAGCGGATTGACCACAGGAACCACGGTAAGCTGGATGAAGTGCCGTTCGTTGATCGTTACGATTTGGTCGACTTCGAGCCGCTCAGCCATGGCACAGTGGAAGGCGTCGTAGATCTTGGGACCGGTGACGCCGCTCGCCAAGGTTGCATCATAGTCCGCAGCTTTTGGTTCGTGCCAGGTGATGGCATCTATGGACTCGATCATACCGGAAGCGATATCCGGCGGGATGCCGTAAGCCCGTGTGAGGGCGTTGTATGTCTCCAGTTTGCCGTGGAGGCTTGCCTGCGGTCTACCCGTTCGGATCCAGGGAAAGCACGCAGAGTGGTGCGCGTGTGTTTCGATCAATCCAGCTACGATGACGTTGGAGTCGAGATAACGCTTCATTCCTCGCTGACGCTCTTGTCGCGTTCGTTCCGCCCGATTTGCACCGCCGTGACTGGATCAATGTCCGGAACCGATCCAGTCCACACCAGAATACCATCCTTTCGGCGCAGCTGCTTTCCTGCGGAGGGCTTGGCCTTCAAAGGCACGGGCCTCAGAGGACGGAGTAGAATCCCGTCGGAGGTGCGCTCCAGGGAAAAAGCTTGTCCGGGGAGGAAGCCCAAGTCCTTTGGAAGCGTGATACGCCGCCTGTCGTCAATGGTGGCCGGAGCTTTCATTGGTGGGATTTAGCCCACGCTTCCAGTATCAGCAAGGGTTGTGGTGGGGTGGGGTGACCCAGGGTTCTGGGATCTGGTGATCTGGTGACTGGCGACTGAGAACTTCCCCTTGGCCCAGCCTCGTGGCCTCGTCGGCTACGGTCGGAGGACCAGTGTTGACGAACGTTTGTTCCGTGGCTTGGTTGTGCGAATGACGTCGGGTTGGATTGCCCTGCTGGATGACCTGGCCTCGCTGACCAAGGTGGCTGCGTCGTCGCTGGATGATGCGGCGGGGCAGGCGGCCCGTGCTGGCGGCAAGGCGGCGGGCATTGTCATCGACGATGCCGCCGTCACGCCGCGCTACGTCGTGGGGCTCGCGGCGGAGCGGGAGTTGCCGATCATCGCGAAGATCGCGGTCGGGTCGTTGAAGAACAAACTCCTGCTGTTGCTTCCTGGCGCCATGGCCTTGGGCTTCGCCGCGCCGTGGGCCATCACACCACTGCTCATGGCGGGCGGAGCGTTCCTTTGCCTGGAGGGATACCACAAGGTCGTGGAATTGGTCCGACCCGGGCACACCTCTTCCCGGGCGGATTCACCGGTGGCTCGAACTGCCGAGGAACTGGAGCGGGAACGCGTGGCGAGCGCCATCCGCACGGATTTCATCCTCTCGGCGGAGATCATGGCCATCACGCTCGCCTCCGTGGCGACGTCGGCCCTCTGGATGCAGGCCGTGGTGCTGGCCGTCGTCGGCGTGGGCATGTCGGTCCTCGTGTATGGGGCAGTCGCGATCATCGTGAAGGCCGACGATGCCGGCGTGGCGCTGGCGCGAACCTCCCATGGCCCGCTGCGCGCCCTTGGGCGGGGCATCGTGCTGGGCATGCCGGTCTTTCTGCGGGTGCTCAGCTTCGTCGGAATGGTGGCGATGCTCTGGGTTGGCGGTGGCATCCTCCTTCATGGCCTCCACGAACTCGGCGTCCACGGTCCGGAGGAGGCGGTGAAACAGGCGGCCGCTGCCGTCAGCAGCGCCGTGCCGGTGATGAAGTCGGGGGTGGCCTGGATCGTCAGCGCGGGAATTGCCGGTGTCCTGGGAGTCGGCGTCGGTGCGGTGGTTGCGCCGCTCACCGATCACGTCCTGGCCCCGGCCGTGGGGTACGTGAAGAAGCGGTTTCGGCCGGCTCCCGGAGGCTGAGGGCGGCCGAATCAACCCGGGTGCAAGAATCGCGCCTACCGCCTGTGTTGGGGTAGTGAGGGCCGGCCACAACCGCGTTGCGGTTGGGTTGCGTGGGGGATGTGGACCCAGGGTAGGCCTCGTTCCTCGGCCGACCCTGGGCTAACGGACTCAACGCCGTTGGCGTTGTGGGGAAGGTAGCAGACGACGTGCCCGGAAGCGGACCTCACTTGGGGGGCGCGATCGGATCCAGGAAGTCGCGGGGGCGGATGATGTAGCCCACGTCGCCGAGGCGGCTCCCGTAGGCGACGAGGAGGATGCTGCAGTTCTGCAATTGGTCGGGTTGGGCGGAGAAGGCGACGGTGAGGAGGTCGCTGGGTTGGTTGGGGACAACGGGGTGGGGCTGGATCCGGGTGGAGGCGATCTGTTGACCTTTGGCGTCGGTCATCCGGAATTCCGCATAGGTGAACGCTTCAAGGAAGCCCTTCT
>JBIKWS010000761.1:0-2676 GCA_044356195.1 Cyanophyceae cyanobacterium | reverse complement strand
CCCTGGGTCAGGGTGGGTTCCATGCTGCGGCCTTTGACCAGCACGAGGCGGAATTGGGTCCGGGCCAACGCGAGGAGGAGAATCAGTCCGACGATGGACCAGCCCAGCAATACCCGCCGACGGCGTGGCGCGGGTCCTCGGGGAGCAGCGCCGGATGCGTTCACAGGGTTTCCGCCTGGGGTTGGTGACGGAGCAATTCGCTGAGTTGGGAGCGGCCCTGAAGCGGTCCCGGGGTCCGGGAGAGATGAACGAGGGTGCCGATCAGTTCGCTCTGGCGTCCGGTGAGTTCGGCCATGCGGAGTGCCTCGCCAGCGAGTTCACAAACGAGGGGTTCGAGGGGTTGGCGGTTGGCGTAGTCCTGATAGACCTCAAGCCAGCGGGCGTGCATGTGGGCGCGCTTCAACCCTTGAAGCAGGCCGCGCACAGCGAAGGGTTCCGCACCGGTGCCGCGGAATCCCGCGGCGGCGTCCTCGAGCATGGCCACGGATTCGGGAACGATCGCGGTTGTTTCCGTGGAGTTCAGGACGGGAATCAGGGCGTCCTTGGGTTCGTTGAGCATCCGCCGCTGGGCGTGGGAAATGTAGCGGAGGCAAAGGGCGTCCAGATTGCTGCGGGCCTGATCGACCTCCGAGAAGGAATCCGAGGAGGACAACAACGATGAATCCACCACGGCATCCTTGGAGAGTCTGTTGGGGGCGTCCTCGACGAGTCGACCTGCCGAATATCCGACGAGGCCCGCGCAGAGCGCTGTGGCGGCGAAGAACGAGAGGATCGATGCGTGCATGTGAGACCTTGAGCTTTTGTCGCTTCCGGGAGTGGCCGTCCCGGAGGCTGCGGCTTCTTACCCGGCAGATGGGCGGAAGGTTTCAGGACAGTTCCCAGTTTCCAGAGGCCAGTTTTCCAGATGGGAACTGGAGACTTTCCTCGCCGCCGGGTGAGGGCACCCGGCCGACAAAGGGTGTTCCCGGATTCGGGATGACGGGTCCCAGGACTGGGAAATGGAGGGGCTCCTTCCTCAGCCTGCTGACGTTGGCTACGATTGGGGGTAGCGACGTGAGGAGGCCGCAGGGGCGCATCTTGAAACTGCCCCTGCACGGAACGGGGTGGCGACGTCCTCGTCGCCGTTCCAAAGCCTTTCGCAGGGCGATGAGGACATCGCCACCCCGTTCCCATTCTCAAACGGGGGCAGTGTCAAGATGCGCCCGGCCGCAGGGGGGTGGGAACACGGGGCTGGTCAGTCAGGGTGCTTCCGTCGGAGGGTGGGGCATGGGTGCGTTGCTGGTGCTGAGTGATGTTCATCGGGCGGGACCGATCGAGCAGACCCGGCGTGGATTTGATTCGCAGGCCGTTGGGAATCCTTTCCTGCGCGGGTTCCAGCGGGTGTACCGGCGCTACGTCTGGATGCATGATCCCATGGCACACAACCACCTCCTGGAAGCGATCGTGCGCCGGGTGCCGGATCCGGAGTGGGTGGTGGCGAACGGGGATTTCACACTCGATACCGGGTTCGTTGGTGTGAGCGAGGAGGGGGCGTATGAGAGTGCATCGGAGGCGCTCGCGATCCTGCGTCTGGCCTATGGGAAGCGGTTGCGATGCACCCTTGGGGATCATGACATCGGGAAGAAGAGCTTCATCGGGGACGCGGGCGGGGTGCGTCGGCGGAGCCTGGAACGGTGTGAATCGGATCTGGGGATCCCACGGTTGTGGCACGAGGATTTTCCAGGTTGGCGATGGATCGGGGTGACCTCGACGTTGGCGGCGTGGCCTGTGTTCCGGGTGGAGACACCGGAGGACGAGCAGGCGTGGTGGGCGGAGGCGCACGCCGCGCATCTGGCGGCGATTGACCGGTTGTTCGCGGAAGCGAACGCGCTGGGGTTACGGACGGTGCTGTTCTGCCATGACCCGACGGCGTTGCCATTCCTCCGGGAGTTGCCAGGCATTGCAGCGGCGCTGCCGGAGATCGGGGCGACGGTCATTGGGCATCTGCACACGCGGTTGGTGCTGCGGGTGGGGCGATTGCTGGCCGGGGTGCCGCAGGTCGGATGGGCAGGGCACAGCATCCGGCGGTACACGGCGGCGCTGAACAAGGCCCGCTGCTGGCAGGATTTCCGGGTGAGCCTGTGTCCGTCGCCGACCGGAGTCCAATTGCTCAAGGACGGCGGCTACCTGAAAACAGAATGGCCGCCGACCGGACGTGAAGTCCGATGGGCGGCCCATGATCTGCCGTGGACCGGGTGAGGGTCGTGGGCGTCGGGAAGTGCGGAGGACTATTGGGAAGCCCAATCGAGGGCGGCCTGGATTTCGGCGGGGGTGAAGATCGTGTTCATGACGCGCGGGGCGCGGTTGGGGTCCTTGGGGTAGACGAGGACCAGGGGAACGCCGCGGCGGTTGTAGCGGCGGAGTTCGGAGGCGATCTCGGGATTGGAGTCGGTGAAATCTCCTTCAAGGACGGCAAAGTTGCCCTTGGTGAGGCGCTCGATCGTGGGCGCGATCTCGATGGAGCGGACGAGGTTGAACTTGCAGTTCGCGCAGTTGTCTGCGGTGAAGTCGACGAGCACGGGATGACCGGCGGCACGGGCTTCGGCGACGGCGGCCTTGGACCACGGTTGCCAGGCGATCTTGGGCTGGCGTTGGGAGGCGGGGGTGCGCCAGTCGAGGGCGATTTCCATGAAGCCG
>JBIKWS010000759.1:0-2680 GCA_044356195.1 Cyanophyceae cyanobacterium | reverse complement strand
CAATTCCATTTCGAAAGGTCCGTAGGATTTTGGCTGTCCGCTGGAACACGGCCCGCAGCAATCGATGGATTACCTCCACCTTGTTTTCCCGACTCCTGAGCCTTGGTCTCGTGTTTGAGCAGCGACTCCGTGCGCAGCGAGGAAACCGGTGATGAATGGGTATTCCAACCTCGGCGGGCTCGGCGTCTCGGCGTGAAAATGAGTTTCGGGCAGGAGTGGGGGCACGCGAAGACATCCGGCGAACCCTCCTCTTCGGTCTTCGCGGCTTATCCGTTTCGTGTTCCGGGGCGATGGAGAGGCGATCGGATGTTGGCGTTCGTGGGGGCAGGGGTTCTGTCGCCCCTCCCGGGGTTGGGTGTTCATGTGGGGACGGAACCCAGCGCTCACGCGCTGGGCTATCGTCTGACGGCCCTCCAGGCCTGGGGCCACGGCCTTGGAGGGCGCGAGGCTGCCGAGGTGCATTGAGATCGGACCCGGCTTCCTCTCTTTGAGTTTTCGATACCGATGCCGATGCCGATCCCGATACCGACGCGTGGGGCGAGGGTTTGCCGGGCGGGGGCTCGTACGCTTGGGGACTTTGCGGCTTTGAGGCTTTGCGGCTTATCCGCTTCGTCTTCCGGTGCGATGGAGAGGCGATCGGATCTTGGCGTTCAGGGGGAAGGGGCTCTGTCGCCCCGCTGGGGCTGGGTGTTCATGGGAGGACGGAACCCAGCGCTCACGCGCTGGGCTATCATCTGTCGGCCCTCCGGGCCTAGGGCCGCGGCTTTGGAGGGCGCGAGGCTGCCAGGGTGTATTGGGATCGGACTCGGTTCTTCTCTGTGAGTTTTCGATAGCGATGCCGATACCGATGCCGATACCGGCATGTGCGGTGAGGCGTTGCCGGGGGGCTTCTCGTCCGCCGGGGTTGTTTCCCTTTCCTACGGGAACCCGGTGAGCGCCGCGCGACCCCGGGCAATCCGCTGGAATCCCTCCGGGATAGGGGGAACAAGCCTGAGGGTCTTCACCGCATTACGGGGCTGGCTGGTAGAACCAGTCCACCTTTCCGTTGGCACCTTTGGAGAGTTGGCGCCAGGGCATCGGTGAGGTGTGACCATCGGCCCAGACGTAGTTGCCGGCTCCGTTGTGTCGGACGTATTGGAACAGCGGCTGGCGAAGGCTGGGCGGATACAAATATCCGTAGTTCCACCATTGGAGTCCCTTGTCCGGGTCGAGGCCGTCGCCATTGAAGATGGTTTCAGTGGGCTTGGTGATGACCGACAGCTTCACTCGTTCGGCAGGGGTATAGCCGAGGTAGGCGTAGTTGTGTCCGTATCCGCCATAGCCCTGATAGCCCGGCACGTTGGCCGGGATGACGTTGGTACCGATCTTCGCGATCGGGCAGGCCACCACCTTGTTTCGGGCGACGAGGTTTGTGAAGTTCCGGTTGTCCGTGGCGATATAGATGGAGATCTCGGCGAACCACCGGCTTGGGGCGACCCAGCCGGATCCGACTGGAACCTCCGTTCCCGCGACCGGCAACTGGTCATTGTGATCGTTCGCGTAGAGGAGGTAGCCCAGCCCGATCTGCTTCTCGTTGCTCGTGCACTTGATCGACTGCGCCCGCGCCTTGGCCTTGGACAGTGCCGGCAGGAGCATTCCGGCCAGGATGGCGATGATGGCGATGACCACGAGCAGTTCGATCAGTGTGAATCCACTCGGAACCGTCGGGGGTAAATCGCGTCGGGGAGTTTTCATCGAGGGACACATGGCACTCCGACGGACGCGGTTGGTCAAGGGGCGTTCGGCCGCGTGTGGCGTTGTGTCGGTTCTGTGGCCGGGGTAGCGTGCGCCATGGTTCGCAACGTCCGTTCCCTCCTCATGTCGGCCGTCCTCGGAGCCGCGGTCAGTTTCGCGCAGGTTCCCCAGGCTGCCGATGCACCGAAGGTTCCCCGATTCTCCGTCGACTACCTGGACCGATCGGTGGATCCCTCCGTGGACTTCTATCGGTTCGCCACGGGGGCGTGGGTCCGGGACAATCCGGTGCCCTCGGACAAATCGCGCTGGAGCGGCTTTGATGAGCTGCAGGACCGGAACTGGAAGTTGATCCGGCAATTGTTGGAGGAAGCGGAGGCCGGAAAGCTGAGTGGCAAACCCGCCCGTCAGGTGGGGGCGCTTTTCCGGTCGGCGATGGACACCAATCGGATCGAACGTCTGAGGTTTCGTCCGATCGAGAAGGACCTCGCCCGCATTCGCACGGTCAAGGATGTCGATGGGTACTTCCGCCTGCTGGCGGATCTTCAGGAGCGTGGGGTGGGGGCGCTCTTTGGAGGTGGGGTCATTCCGGATGCGCGGAACAGTAGCGTGTACCAATTGAAGATCGGCCAGGGTGGACTCGGACTTCCGGATCGCGACTATTACCTCGCGGAGGGATTCGCCAAGCAGCGCGACGCCTATCGGTCGCATGTGATCCGGATGCTGTCGTTGCTGGGGGATTCGACCGCCGATGCCAGAGCACGGGCGGCGACCATCCTTGAATTGGAGACCGAGCTGGCTCGGGCGGGTAAGTCCCGCGTCGACCTGCGTGATCCCAACGCGAACTACAACAAGCTCCCGCTCGCCGAACTTCGCACGCGTTACCCGCACATTCCGTGGAACACGTACCTGAAGACGTCGGGTGTTGGTGGCGTGGCCGAGGTGAACG
>JBIKWS010000757.1:0-2681 GCA_044356195.1 Cyanophyceae cyanobacterium | reverse complement strand
ACGTCCGTCTGGATTCACCCGTTTCCGTGCTCGCGTCCGACCTCGTGGTTCCGCCCGCCGGACAGGTCCTCGCGCAGGATCCACAGGGTCGCCCGCTCGTTGCAGGACGTTCGCTGGGACGCGGACGATGGGCCTGCTCGTTGGTGCTGGATTCGTGGCGATGGCGACAACAGGGGCAGGACCACGAGTACGCCCGATTCTGGTCCACGCTTCTCTCCGCCCTGGCCCGTCCTGCGACGGCGTCAACGGGTGCCTGGTCCTTGAGGACGGGCTCGCTCCCCGTCTTCGTGGATCAACCCCTGTCCCTGGTGTGGTCGGGCGCTCCGGAGTCGCCACCACCGTCCGCGGAGGTGCGCGCACGCGGCGCGACTAACGAACCGGCCGTCGCCCTGAATCTGAACCCGGATCCGGCCGAGCCCTCCCAAGCACGGGTGGCCTTCTGGCCGATGCATCCCGGTTGGCACACCGTACGGGCCCTTCCATCGGGTCCGACCTTCGATTTCTACGTGCAGCCTTCGCATGCCTTGCCGGGTGTCCGGGCCCAACGACAACGCGATGCCACCCAACGAACACTCGGCCTCACCGCAAACAATCCAGCGGTCCAACCGACGATTGAACCGGCCTCGGGGCACCGGCCGTGGACTCGCTGGATGAGTTTCCTCGCCTTCATCTTCAGCGCCGCCTGCCTTTGGACCCAACGCGCGGCCCCCACCCGGTAGTTTGCCTCCCCGTTCCCCAGCGCCGGAGGCGCGAAAGATGATAGACCCGGGCGTCAGCCCGGGTTTCCCCGGCCCAAGGGCCGGAGCCCCAGCGGGGCGGCAGAATTCCTATTTCACTACCACGCCAACGGGACAAACGCGGTGCGACGGAACTGGCGATGCCACTGGAGGTCCCAGACCGTGTTGAGCTTTACCGCTCGGGCGGAGCCGTCGACGAAGGCGGCGTTGATGTTCCGGTTGTGCCGGTCCATGACAAACCGCGCCATGTCCCAATCCCACTGCTTTGCCTGTGTCTTGTTCCAGTCCCGCGTCGTCGGGGGCCTCCCCCCGTTGCCGGGATACTGGAGATCGAATGGATTGCCACCGTACCATGCGCAGTCGGCGAAGACCGGGACGTTCGACGGCTCGGTCACCGCGCCGACGGAGGACCAATGCCACGAGGGCTGGCCCCGCCAGCCGTCCTTGAAGGTGGGGGGCAGGGAGTTGATCCAATGGTTGATCCCGTAGCTGCCGTGGTCGCCCTTCCGAAAGTAACCCTCGGCCCTGTTGTTCTGGCCCCAGCCCCAGTACTCACGGGTGCTTCCATAGCCATCCTTCGACGGCATTTTAGCGGTCGGACAAAGCCGGAACTGGCCGATGTTGCTGTAGAGATTGCTGAGGGAGGCCATCCAGGTGCCCTCGATGGTCGGGCCATAGTCAGCCATGAACCGGTCGGCGTTGTCGGTGGTGTAGAGGGTGCTCATCAGCGACCACTGGCGAAGATTGGACACGCACTGGATTGCATGGGCCTTGGCCTTCGATTTCGCGAGGGCGGGCAGGAGCATCCCAGCGAGGATGGCGATGATGGCGATGACGACGAGGAGTTCGATCAGGGTGAACCCCGATCGGGAAGATCGCCTGAGGATCATAGTGTGCATGGGGCAAGGAGGGGAGAAGGTGATCATTGATTCCCGGGAACCTCCACCTCTGGCAAGCCTTGAATCTGTTTTGGCCGGAACCACAGCGCATCTTGGCATGGAAGACAATGGGGTCACATCCTTACATTTTACATTTCGCCACACACCGCGCGCTCCACTCCACCGAGCGCTTCCAGCTGCTTCCTGAGGAAAGCGCGCTCGCCGGGCAATGTCGCGAGCTCCATCGCCCAGGCCAGGTGTCGACGCGCCTCCTCGGTGCGGCCTGCCTCCGCCGCGAGGACACCCCGGACGGCATGATGATAAAATGATTCATGCTCAGCTGGTGTAAGGCAGCGTGTTGATCATCCACGTCACCCCGAAGCGGTCGGTGACGACAGCAAAGCCCTGTGACCAGAAGGTCGGGCCGAGTTCCATCAGGATCGTGCCCTGGTCGGAGAGCGCCGAGTAAACCTCCCGCGCTTCGTCGAGCGAGAACACCGCGATCGACAACGACATTCCCGCAAATGTCGGATTGCCGGTGCCGTGACAATCGGACGCCATCAGGAGCGTGGATCCGATCCGGAAGCTGGCGTGCATGACGAGCTCGGGATTCGGGGTGGCACACCCGCGGTCTTCCTGACCCGCCGGCGTCGGCGGGGCGTCCTTGAAGCGGGAGATCATGTCGATCTGCGCGCCCAAGGCCGTGCGGTAGAACTCCAGGGCCTCGGCGCACCGACCGTCAGACGTGCGCCTCGACGGTCTCAACCGGCTTCGGCGAGAACCATTGCTTGATGAGTTCCGGCTGCGTCCACGCGGCAAACACCCGGTCGGGCGAAGCCTTGATGTGTCGGGTCAGGCTCAGGGTGAGCGGGGCGGGGGGTGCGGCATTCATGGCGTCCTTTCGATTGCTGTCCTGCATCGTTGTTCAGATCCCTGACGAACGGCCAGCCGCGAGAAGGACAACGCGCGGAGAAATCTTTGGCAGGGCACCACCCTCGAATGGAGGGAAGAATCGACGCGACTTTTGCATCCGCACGTCGCATATGCGACGCGCGGATGCAAATGG
>JBIKWS010000758.1:0-2681 GCA_044356195.1 Cyanophyceae cyanobacterium | reverse complement strand
GGTGCTGGGCTCGCGCGACCGCTGAGGACGACGGGTGGATCGACCGCGTCTCGCCATCACCGATGGCCTCATGGCAAGCTCGCCCCATGGAACTTCGCACCACCGTCGCCTTTGCCCTGCTGGTCGCCTCGGTCGCGGGGCCTGCGACCTGCCTCAACGCGCAGGTGTACGAGCAGCGAAAAGACGTCGTCTTCGCCGAGTCCCACGGCACCGGTCTTCTCATGGACATCTTCGTCCCCAAGGGGTCCAGCAACGGCCTCGCCATCGTCGATGTCGTCAGCGGTGCCTGGTACTCCGACCGCAACAAGATCCGCGACCACACCCTCGCCGGCATGTACGAGATCCATTGTGCGAAGGGGTACACCGTCTTCGCCATCCGCCCCGGCTCCAAGACGCGTTACACCGCGCTGGAGATGGACCAGCACATCAAGACGGGCATCCGTTACGTGAAGTCGCATGCGAGCGAGTACGGCATCGACCCCGAGCGCCTCGGCATCACCGGGGCCTCCGCCGGGGGCCACCTCGCAACCCTGGCAGCGTTGACTCCCGCAGATGCGAAACCGGACGCCAAGAACCCGCTCGAACGATTCAGCACCCGGGTCCGGGCCGTCGGGGTCTTCTTTCCGCCCACCGACTTCCTGAACTGGAAGGAAGGCCAACCGGGCGATCCCAAGATCCTGGTTCCGCTGCTCTTCGTGGGTGGAGGTGCCGGAAAGACCGACGCCGAGATCCTCGAACAGGCGCGGCTTTCCTCCCCGTTTCACCGTGTCACCCAACCGGAGCCCCCGTTCCTGCTCATCCACGGGGACGCGGATCCGGTCGTACCGATCGAACATTCACGAAAGCTCGTGAAGGCCATCGCCGACGCCGGCGGCAAATCCGAACTGATCGTGAAGAAGGGCGGCGGCCACCCGTGGCTGACGATGATGGAGGAGGTCAAGATCCTGGCGGACTGGTTCGACCGCCAGTTGGCTGGTCCAGAATCGGAGCCTGCGGTGAAACCAAAACCGTGAATCCCTCACGTGCCCTCTCTCATCCCTGAGAAACGCAGGTTGGCACGCAACCCGCTCTCCCAGTACCCGGCGCCGGCTTATCAGCCTGGCTGTGGCAGCAGTGGAGCATTAGTTAACTGCGCTACTCAACCAACCTCCGCTGCTGCGGGGTTGGTAGGCGGGCGCCAGCGAACCGCGGCGGTTGCTCACAAGGCAACCGCCGTTTTCGTCTGGTGGGACGTCAACGCCGCAGCGAACAACTCGTGGCTCCGGACCGCCTCAGTTGGGGATACACACCCAAACCGGTCCCCAAGAACCCCCGCACGCTCGGCGGCATAGGCTGCCCACATCTGCAGGAAGCAGTCCGGGAACCCCGCCTCAAAGATCCCGCCCGTGATCGTCGGGAATACCATCTGATGACCCAGGTCCACGCGGGACCACACCTGCTCCTTGCCCCGCTCGAAGTACCAGTACGATTTCGGCTCGGCTGTCGAGAACCGCGCACCCCCGTCGGTTCCGAGCACCTCCACCGACCACGTGTTCGTGGCTCCGGGCGCAAGCCGCTTCATCTCGAACCGCATGGGGACCTCGCGTCCCTCCGAGACGAATTCCGTGTGGAGCATGGCATTGTCCCACGTATCGCACGGGGCCATGACGCCCTTGCCGTCGGGCCGCTCGGTATAAACCTTCTGCAACTGCGAATAGACGCGCACGGGATTCATCCCCAGGCGGAAGGGCACATGCACGACGTGCATCCCAAGATCGCCCATGACGCCGATCTCGCCGCAGGTCCGGACCTGCCTCTTCCAGTTCACGGGCTTGCTGGGATCCAGGTCGCTGGCGTGCCAGAAGCAGGAGCGGACCTCGAGCAACTTGCCGAGCTTGCCGGACTTCACCGCCTGGATCACCCGCTGCACGCCCGGCAGGAAGGGAAACTCGGAACTGCACCGCACGAAACGCCCTGATTTCTCGGATGCCGCCGCAATCGAGCGCGCTGCCGCGAGATCGATGCCGAACGGCTTCTCGGCCAGCAGATCCTTGCCCGCCGCGAGCACATCGAGGTAGAGCTTCTCATGGAGGTTGTGCGGCACGGCGACGTACACGACGTCGACGTCCGGCGACGCCAGCAACTCCCGATGATCCTGCGTCAGCAGCTTGACGCCGGGCACGCCGCGGAACCATTCCAGCAACTTCGGTTGCAGGTCGCACACCGCCACCAATTCCACCCGGACCGGAAACGGTTCGAGGGCAAACCACCGACCAAAGGCACTCGCCGCTTCCCGTCCCATCAAACCGCCACCAATAATGCCGACGCGCATCGTGTTGCTCATGTAATGCCAAACCTTCGTCCGGAATCCACAGACGGCGCAAGCCTGCCACACGCGAAGCACGGGGTGGCGACGTCCTCGTCGCCGGTCCAGGGCCTTTCCAAAGGCGATGAGGACATCGCCGCCCCGACACGCTTCCCGGAGGAAACAGTGTCCATATGCGCCCGGAGCGGCATCACGACGTGCCGCCGACTCCTGTTTGCGGCGGGCGTCAGCACTCTGTCTCTGACCGTTTTGCTGGCAGTGGATCCAGTCCCCGCTCCCGTCCCACCGGCCTGGCACCTGGCCCAGGCGTTGATTCCCCAGCAGCCGTGGACGGGCGAAATTCCACCGATCGGCCGGGCCCTCCCGTTTCTGGAAG
>JBIKWS010000756.1:0-2687 GCA_044356195.1 Cyanophyceae cyanobacterium | reverse complement strand
CGGCACATCCCCTGGATGGGTGCCAGCGGTGCGTCCCAACTACGTTACAGCTCGGCTTCGAGCTCGGCCACGGATCCAACCTTCCAGACCCGCTTCGCCAACTGCCGCAGAACCACCTCGTCCACCGCAGCTTCCAATCGGGGCCGGATCGCCTCGGAGGACGCCCCGAATCGTTCCAGCAACGCCTCAGCAATCGTCTCGCGCAGCATCTCCTTCCGCGCCTCCTGTCGACCTTCCTGTCGGCCTTCTTGTCGCCCCAACAACAAACCTTCCTCCAGGCCTTCGGCCCGGACCAATCGATCGTAGGTGCTGATGTACGGCATACGTGTCTCCCGCTGTAAGCGTCCCAATTCCTGCCGGAAAACTACTTCCTCCTCGGCTGGCAACGCCAGCAGCCAGTTCATCAACGGATTCTCCAGCATTCCCCCCGGCATCCATTCTGCCCCATAGTCGGCCGACGGGTCCGTCCATGCCTGCTGAGTTGTTCCGCCTGAAGTGCCTTTCCTGCGTCCTCGCCGAGGATGTCGAACTGTCCGAAGCCCTCGGCCTGCCCGAGGTCTCCGCGCTGGAGGAGCCATCGCGCCCTGAACACCCAATCCTCACGGCGAAGACCCGGAGCCTGCTGGAGGACATGAACCTTGCCCCGGCGGTCACGCTGCATCGGCGAAGGATCATGGCTGAGGTCGAACCGGATTCCCTGCTCGTCGAATTCAAGCCTCCGCGACGGAATGCCGAGTGGGAAACCCCGGTCCACATCACGATCCATTTCGTCCGGTGGTCCGAGGGCGGCCGTCACCAGGCATATGTCCCTGCCCTGGGAGCGCATGTCTTCGCAGTGCGCGCCTCGCAACTCCGGCAGCACGTCGAGGAACACATCCGATTGCTGCTCGCCAGTTCGGGACAACCCCTGAAGCTGCATCGCCTCGAACGTTTGGCCCGGATCCAATCCCTCCGGATCGAGGAACTCACCGTTCAGGTCCAGCGCAAGTCACCGCGTCAGGTGGTGGTCGCGGGCAGCGCGGCGTCGGACAAGCCCAGCGCGCTCATCCAACTCGCTGAGGAACTCCCCCCCAGCGTTGGCAGCAGCGACGAACCCACGCGCAAATCATCACGCATTTCCGCCTCCGCCATCGAACAGGCCTACGAACTCGACGAGGAACTCCTGAACCTCGCCGAAGCGCTCTCCGCCCCCAACCGTCGCAGCCTCCTGCTGGTGGGAGCTCCCGGCACCGGCAAGACCGCCCTCGTGAGGGAACTGGCCCGACGTCGCGCCGACCTCGGGTTTGCGCACACGGCCTTCTGGACGACCAGCGCGGCCCGACTCATGTCCGGACCGGTAGGATTTGGCATGTGGCAGGAGCGTTGCCAGAACCTGTGTCGCGAAGTCGCCCGCACCAAGGCCATCCTTCACCTGGGCAACCTTTCCGAACTGACCGAAGTCGGGAAGGTGAACCGCGATGGGCAAAGCGTCGGGGGATTCCTCCGTCCGTGGCTGGCACGGGGCGAAGTCTTTGCGATTGCCGAGGTCACACCGGAGCAACTCGCCGCCATTGGCCGGACCGAGCCGAACCTGCTGACGGCCTTCCAGACCTGGCCCCTCAAGGAGCGGACACCCGAGCAAACCCGTCGGATCCTCGACGCGGTGCTGGCGGCAGCTCCGGGCAAGTCCAGCCTGCCCTCGGCCGAAACCCAGGCTGCCCTTGTCCGCCTTCACCAGATCCATACGCGCTACGCCACCTACTCCGCCAATCCCGGGCGTCCGCTCCGATTCCTCCGCAACCTCCTGGCGGACCGATTCCCGGACAAGTCCCTCACGGAGACGGCGGTGCTCACTGCGTTCTCCCGTGAAACAGGACTTCCCGCCGTCCTGCTCGACGACGACACCCCGCTCGATCTGGCCCAGACCCGCGAATGGTTCTCACACCGGGTGATCGGACAAGCGGCAGCGGTGGATCGCGTCCTGGACCTCCTCGCGATGGTGAAGGCACGCCTCGCCCGACCGAGGAAGCCGCTCGCTTCGTTCCTCTTCATTGGCCCCACCGGCACCGGCAAGACCGAGATGGCAAAGGCCACCGCCGAATTCCTCTTCGGCGATCCGGCGCGCATGGTGCGGTTCGACCTCAACGAGTTCAGCGATCCCCTCGCCGTCCAACGCCTGATTGGTGGGGCCGCCGCGGGCGGCAACGAGGGCCTGCTCACTGCCCGTGTCCGTGAACAGCCGTTCAGCGTCATCCTGCTCGACGAGTTCGAGAAGGCCGACCCATCCTTCTTTGACCTGCTCCTCCAGATCCTGGGTGACGGACGACTGACCGACGCCGCCGGCCGCGTTGCCGACTTCTGCAACAGCGTCGTCATCATGACCTCGAATCTCGGTGCCCAGGGATTCCACACAGGCCCGGTCGGATTCCGCACCTCCGACTCACGCCGATCCGAGGCTGGTGCCCATTTCGCCGACGCCGTCCGCCGCTTCCTTCGACCGGAGATCTTCAACCGGATGGACGCCATCGTGCCGTTCCTGCCGCTCGAACCCGACGTCGTCCTGCGGATCGCCCACCGCCATCTGGACGAGATCCGCAAACGCGACGGACTCCGGTACCGCCCGATCGATCTCGTCATCGAACCGGAGGTCGCCCGCGAACTCGCGGCCGAAGGTTACGACGTCCGATACGGCGCGCGCCCGTTGCGAC
>JBIKWS010000755.1:0-2694 GCA_044356195.1 Cyanophyceae cyanobacterium | reverse complement strand
CAGCGCCCGGGAAAACGAGCCGGATTACCGGCATTCATGCAGCAGAAATCTCGCGCAGAGGGGCAGAGCCGCTGAGAGCGACAGGAAATCGGGAGCGTGGGCACCCGTGAACCGGATCCCCGATGGTTGACTCGATGACGATGACTGAACGGCCCACTTCCTCTGCGTCTCCGCGTCTCTGCGCGAGTCATTCTTCGACATCCCACGGCATGGATACGGATAAACCGCAAAGCCTCGAAGCCGCCAAGGGGTCCGTCGCCGCCGATCCGGAATCCCCCTGCTTCCACCGGCCTGAAATCCGCCCCGTCCCACTTCACCAGCGACGCCTTCGCCGCACGCGTCGGTATCGGCATCGGTATCGAAAACTCTCTCATGTCTTCGCGTGAACCCCTCCTGCCCCAAACTCATTTTCACGCCGAGACGCCGAGCCCGCCGAGGTTGGAATACCCTTCATCATGTAATCCCTGAGTGCGCGGGGAGGCGTTGCTCAAACGCGAGCCAAGGCTCAGGAGTCGGGATAGAAGGTTGTTGAAGGGCCATTCTTCTCTGACCCCATTGCCTCTACATTCTCCATGGCGGGTGGAAATACTGTCATTCCAATGATCAGGAAGAATCGGCGGGATTGAGCCGCGTCACGGCCCCTTTGTCGGTTCGGTTCCATAATCATTGGTTCAGCACATTGGCCGTGCAGGTCGTCTGACTTTCGGCACCGTTCGCGTCGCCGCCCTCCAGGCTTTGCTTCGGGTTGCCGATGTCGTCGTACAGGCAGCCTACAAACAGTCATGTCGTTCTCCCCTCGTACTTCTACTCGGTCAACCATCCTCTCCGACTGTCGTACGTCCTGGTCGTCACGGCCGCGCCCGTGCCAGCGGTCTTGTTTTACCCCGTTCACATCTCCCATCGAGTCGGGGATGCCAACACCGTCGGTGTCTAACGGGAGGCCGGTTGCGGTGGTGCGGAGATGGTTGGCTGCGTGAAGCAACGCCCTGAGTCCCTCGCGTCTTCGCGTGAGGTTTCAGTGCACCGGAACCTCCCGTGTCTGTCGCCCCGCTGGGGCTGGGGGTCCTTCCGGAGTGCGTGTCCCACGGCTCACGCCGTGGGCTATCGTCTGTCGGTGCTCCGCACCTGCAAGACCTCGGCGATCTCGGCGTCTCTGCGTGAAACAACGCCTTGTCTCCTTCGCGGCTTCGCGGCTTCGCGTGCGTGTCTGGAAACTGGCATCTGGCCGCTGGGAACTCTCCCCCCGGAACTCCCCACGTTGACGCTTCCGGCCGGCGCCCATAGCTTGGGGCTCATGATTGCCGGAAAAATCGGAGCGGGAACCACCACGGCACCCACGGTGCGCACGGGTGACGAGCGCCTGATCAAGCTCACCAGCGCCGCGGGAACCAAGGTCAGCACCCTGTTGACCCGTCAGGGTCGGCCCCAGGGGGTGCTGCGCGTTGCGGTCGTCGGGGGCGGCTGCTCCGGTCTCCAGTACAAGATGGACCTCCAGGACGCGCCCCAGAACCGCGACATCCTCGTCGAGAGCGCCGGTGTCCGCGTGGTCGTGGATCCGAAGAGCGCGCTGTACGTCACCGGTTCCGAACTCGATTACGTCGACGCCCTGCAGGAGGGCGGGTTCAAGGTCAAGAACCCCAACGCCGCCACCAGTTGCTCCTGCGGCGAAAGCTTCAGCGCGTGAGCCAACCCATCCCTGACGCCTTCGCGTTGCTCGGCGAGGCAAGACGCCCGTGGATTGATGCCGACGCCCTCAAGGACCGCTTCCAGGCGATGTCGGGCCCGCTGCATCCCGACCGATTCCATGGGGCACCGGAAGCCGAGCGGAACGCCGCGGGCCAGCGATACTCGGATCTGAACTCCGCGTATCAGCTGCTCAAGGAACCACGCGAGCGCCTCCTCCACCTCCTCGAACTGGAACTCGGTGGAAAGCCCAAGGACATCCAACGCATCCCACCCGGCACGATGGACCTCTTTGTCGAGGTCGGTCAGACCTGCCGGGACTGCGACGAGTTCCTGAAGAAGAAGGCCACAGCCACCTCCCCCATCCTCAAGCTCCAGCTGCTGCAATCCGGGATGGAATGGATGGATCGACTGTTGGATCTCCAGAACCGGGTCCGCGCCATGGGCGAGACCCTGGCCACCGAGCTGAACGGACTGAACGCCGTCTGGAATGCCGCGCCCGTGGTCGGTTCGCCGGAGCGCATTGCCGCGCTGCCGCTCGAACGTCTCGAACAGATCTACCGCGCCATGAGCTACGTCGCCCGCTGGACCAGCCAGATCCAGGAGCGCGTCGTCCAACTCACGATCTGACTCCCAAGGACCGGGTCTCCGTGCAGTAGATGTCTCGCGCAGGGAGGCAGTGACGCTGAGAGAGACCGGAAAGCGGGAAATTACCCCCGCTGAGGACGCTCACCTGTTGGTGACTCGAAGACGGAGATTGAACGGCCCATTCTCTCCGCGAGCTTCGCATCGATTTCGGCGAGGCTGGTAATTTCCTCGCATCAAGGGAGGACCTTTGGCCAGCAGCCAGCCATCCTTGGCTGCGTAGTCCCGCGTGGATTGCATACGGCGGTGTAGACTCCGTTCGTCACGGCGAGGTCATTGACCTGAAGGGTGGCCGTGGCCGCTCCACCCGACTCGGCGCTGAAGAGCGCGAAGCTCAGGTCAAACGCGCCGTTGGCCGGTTGGCCG
>JBIKWS010000086.1:0-9641 GCA_044356195.1 Cyanophyceae cyanobacterium | reverse complement strand
GAATTGACGCAGGTGACTCCGGGTATGGCGTTCAGGCGTTGCCAGGCCTCGGTGCGGCGCTTGGCGTACTCGGCGAGCCAGGTGGGCAGGTGTTCCTGCGAACCGTTGAGGGCCTCGACGGCACCCTTCTGGGCGAAGCTGGTCGGGTTCGACGTGCTGTGGGACTGGAGGGCGTCGATGGCCTTGGCGATGGGCTCGGGCGCGGCGAGGAATCCGAGGCGCCAACCCGTCATGGACCACGCCTTGGCGAAGCCGTGGACGATGATGGTGTGGTCATAGTGGGCCTTGGACCACGAAGCGACGGAGCGGTGGGTGGCACCATCATAGAGGAGATGTTCGTAGATCTCGTCGCTCATGATGAGCACGCCCTTCTCGACGCAGATGTCGCCCAGCGCCTTGATCTCCTCCGGCGTGTAGACGGTGCCGGTGGGGTTGGACGGCGAATTGAGGATGAAGAGGCGGGTGCGCGGCGTGATGGCGGCGCGCAGTTGCTCGGGGGTAACCTTGAACTCGGTCTTGTCCGACGTCGGCAGGATGACCGGCGTGGCCGCCGCGAGCTTCACCATCTCCGGATAGGACAACCAGTAGGGAGCCGGGATGATGACCTCGTCGCCTTCCTCGCAGGTGGCGAGGATGACGTTGAAGCAGGAGTGCTTGCCGCCGCAGGAGACGATGACCTGGGAGGGCTTGTAAGTGAGTCCGTTCTCGCGCTGGAACTTGTCGGCGATGGCCTGGCGGAGTTCGGGGATGCCGCTGGACGGGGTGTATTTGGTGAACCCAGCGGCGAGCGCCTTGGCGGCGGCGTCCTTGATGTGTTGCGGTGTGTCGAAGTCCGGTTCACCGGCTCCGAAACCCACCACGTCGTGTCCTTCGGCCTTCATCTGCTTCGCCTTCGAGTCGATGGCGAGGGTGAGGGACGGGGACAGGGACGCGGCCCGGCGTGCGATCTTGTACTGCATCATGCGAAACGGGCCGCAGGGTGCCGGGGTGCGCGCCGCGTGCAAGGGGGAAGTTGGTCGGGAGTTGCCAGTTTCCAGTCGCCAGTTCCCAGATTGGAGTTTGATGCGCGGTCCGGCGGTACGCCGGAGGCGTTGCAGCCGATAGCCCCGGGTCGTGCGAAGCACGCACCCGGGGAATGGCGTGTCGACTTGGATCCGCACCCCGGAGGGGTGCGAAGATCCGGCCGTCTGCAACCCCTGCCGGGGTTGGTGACTCCTCCTGTCGCCAGAACCCGGGGTTGCTTCGCACCCCGGGCTATCCGCTGCAACGCCTCCGGCGTACCCAGGATGCACCCCCTTGGACTTCAGGTGGCGGCGCCTGCGTCGACCACTTTCATCCAGGACGTGACAGCTCGGAGTTCCCAGTCGCCAGTGGCCAGACCTGAGATAGTTGACGAGGTTACGAGGTGGTGGTTGGACCCAGCCTCCTGACGTCGTCTGCTACGATGGGGAAGGTAGCTGACGAGGTTACGAGGCAGAGGTTGGAGCCAGCCTCCTGACGTCGTCTGCTACGATTGGGAGGTATGACGAGGTCACGAGGCAGTGGTCTTGAATCTCTCGTGGCATGCGCGCGGGGAGCTGTGGCAGGGTCGCGGCATGTTCGATTTCCTCGCCGAGTCACCTGCAGACCGGGTGCGACTGTGCGGGCGGGGGGCGTCGCGGAGGGAGTTCCTCCAGGTGGGCGCCCTGGCCGCGGTCGGGTTGTCGTTGCCGCAATACCTGGCGGCCCGCGAGGCGGGTCGGGTCACTGCGGGGAAGGACCGGCGTTCGTGCATCCTCATCTTCAATCTGGGCGGTCCCAGCCACATCGACCTGTGGGACATGAAGCCGGATGCACCGAGCGAGATCCGGGGTCCGTTCCGTCCGATCCGGACGAAGTCGGACGCCTTCGAGCTCTCGGAGTTGCTGCCGCGGCACGCGGCGATCGCGGACAAGTTTTCGCTCGTGCGCTCGTGTCATCACGACGGCGCGGCGGTGCATGATGCCGGGTGGCAGATGATGCAGACCGGACGTCGCTTCACGGGAGGCATCCATACGCCGCACATGGGTTCGGTGATTTCGCACCTGCGGGGGCGTCGGACGGATCTGCCGCCGTTCGTGGTGTTGCCTCAGTTGATGGGGCGTGGCGGCGGGAACCTCCCGAACGGGCAGGCGGGTGGATTCCTCGGGAAGGCGCACGATCCCTTCGCGCTGATGGCGGATCCCTCGCAGAAGGATTTCAAGGTGCCCGACCTGTTGCCTCCGGACCAGATCGGGGCGCACCGGCTCGAACGGCGGCGCAAGATGCGGGAGATCGTGGAGCAGTCGGTGGCCGAGTTCGAGGCCAGCGAGGACGCGCGGTTGCTTGATGAGAATTTCCACGCGGCCTTCCGGATCATGACCAGTGAGCAGGCTCGGACGGCGTTCGATCTCACGAAGGAGCCGATGGCGGTGCGCGAGCGGTACGGGATGAACCGGTTCGGTCAATGCTGCCTGCTGGCGCGCCGGTTGGTGGAGAGCGGGGTGCGGTTCGTGACGATCAACACGTTCCTGACGGTGTTCGACGAGATCACGTGGGACATCCATGGGTCGAAGCCGTTCACGTCGATCGCGGGGATGAAGGACATCGTGTGTCCGATGTATGACCAGGCCTACAGCGCGTTGATCGAGGATCTCGCGCAGCGGGGACTCCTGGACGACACGCTGGTGGCGAACCTCTCGGAGTTCGGTCGCACCCCGAAGGTGAATCCAGCGGGTGGTCGCGATCACTGGCCGCAGTGTTTCACGTCGTACTTCGCGGGAGGCGGGGTGAAGGGCGGGCGCGTGGTGGGGGCGAGCGATCCGATCGGCGGCTTTCCGGCGGAACGTCCGGTCAAACCCGGGGACATCGTGGCGACGATCTTCCATTCGCTGGGGCTGGATCACGCCTCGCATCTGCCGGGGCCGGGCGGACGGCCGTTCCCGCTTACGGATCTTGGCACCGAACCCATCAAGGAGCTGTTCGCATGAGGCGCTTCTTCGGGGTGAGTGTATGGCGTGGGGTTGCGTCGCTGGTTGGTTGCTGGCTGACCACAGCGCCCGGGCTTTGTGCACCGTTGGTGGACGTTCCCGTGTCGTTCCGGAATGACATCGTGCCGATCCTGTCGAAGGCGAACTGCAATGGGGGCGGGTGTCACGGGGCGATGGCGGGAAAGGGTGGGTTCCGGTTGTCGCTGTTCGGGTACAATCCGGAGGCGGATCACCTGTCGATCACGCGGGAGGCGCAGGGACGGCGGGTGGAGATTTCGGATCCCGGCTTGAGCCTGCTGCTGACGAAGCCGACCACGATGGTCCGACACAAGGGCGGCAAGCGCCTGGAGGCGGGCTCGGAGGATTACCAGACGCTGGCGCGCTGGATCGCACAGGGGGCTCCGGGGCCGCGTGCGGACGACGTGCGGTTGACGGCGCTCACGGTGACACCGGGGGAGCGGGCCGTGCGTGTTGGCGAGCATCTCGGTTTGCGGGTGACGGCACGGTTCAGTGACGGCCGGGACCGCGATGTGACCCGTTGGGCCAAATTCACCTCGGCGGATGAAACGGTGGCGACGGTGGATGGGGACGGGAAGGTGACCGTGATCGGCAGCGGCGAAGGCGCGGTGACGGCGTGGTATTCGTCGCAGGTGGTGATCGCTCGCATCACGTCGCCGTTCACCAATGTGGTTCCAGCGGCGGTGTACGCGGGCGCGCCCCGGGAGAATTTCATCGATGACCGCGTATTGGAACAGTTGCAGCGGTTGAACCTGAAACCGTCGCCGGCGGCGGACGATGCGACGTTCCTGCGCCGGGCCACGCTGGACACGGTGGGGCGGTTGCCGACACCCGCGGAAGTCCAGGCGTTTGTGGAGGACCGCGGCGCGGACAAGCATGGGCGGCTGGCGGATCGATTGTTGGCGTCTCCGGAGTTCGTGGATTACTGGGCCTACAAGTGGTCGGACCTGCTGCTCGTGAACGGGGCAAGGCTGCGCCCTGCCGCGGTACAGGCGTACTACGGTTGGATCCGGTCGCGTGTGGCGGACAACACGCCGTGGGACGTCTTGGTGCGGGAGTTGGTGACATCGCGCGGGTCCTCGGTCGAGGACGGAGCCTCGAACTTCTTCGCGGTGCACCAGGATCCGGAGTCGATGGCCGAGAACGTCAGCCAGGCGTTCCTGTCGCTTTCGATCAACTGCGCGCGTTGCCACAACCATCCGTTGGAGAAGTGGACGAACGACCAGTATTACCAGTTCGCGAACCTCTTCTCCCGGGTGCGCGCGAAGGGGTGGGGTGGCGATCCGCGCAACGGCGACGGCAAGCGCGACCTGTACGTGGAAGCGTCCGGAGACCTGATCCAGCCGCGCACGGGCCGGCCGCAACCGCCGGCTCCGTTGGATGCCCCGGCCATGTCCCTCGACGATCCGCGGGATCGTCGCGAGGTGCTGGCCGGATGGTTGACCTCGCCGGAGAACCCGTACTTCGCGCGGGCCATCGTGAACCGCGTCTGGGCGAACTTCCTCGGCATCGGACTGGTGGAATCGGTGGATGACCTCCGCGCGTCGAATCCAGCCTCGAACGACCGGTTGCTGACCGCGCTGGCGGGCCATCTCGTGGAGAAGAAGTTCGACCTGCGCGCCGTGATGCGGGCGATCCTGGTGTCGCAGACGTACCGCCGTTCGTCGGCGATCCTTCCGGAGAACCGCGACGATCGCCGGCATTACTCACGCTTCTTCCCGCGTCGGTTGACGGCCGAGGTGCTGAGCGACGCCATCTCGGAGGTCACCGGTGTTCCGGACGTCTTCTCGGAATTGGCCCTGAACGACGGGTCCACCGAGAAGACGACGTTCTATACGAACACGACACGCTCCGTGCAGCTCTACGACGCGTCGGTGAAATCCTATTTCCTGAAGACCTTCGGGCGGAACCAACGCGAGATTACCTGCGAGTGCGAACGCTCGAACCAACCGTCGTTGGTGCAGGTGCTCCACCTGTCGAACGGCACGACGATCAACGACAAGCTGGCGGCAGCGAAGGGTCGGCTCGCGGGTTTGCTGGAGGCGGGGATGTCGACGGACGCACTGGTGGAGGAGGTTTACCTGCGGGCGTTGTCGCGTGCGCCGCGGCCCGAGGAACGACAGGCGTTCGTCGAGGTGTTCCGTGAAGCCGGCGTCAACGATCGGAAGGCCGTGGCCGAGGACCTGGTGTGGTCGGTTTTGACGAGCCGTGAGTTCCTGTTCCAGCACTGACGGGCGGAGATTTCACGGAGGGGAGGGGCGCATGTTGTCCACAGATTTCACAGATCACACAGATGGGAGGGGATCCTGTTATCCACAGATTTCAGTGATGACACAGATTGTGGTGGACGTGGTGGCGACGTCCTCGTCGCCGGTCCGGAGCATTGCGGGGGCGATGAGGGCATTGCTCGGCCGGAACAGGGCACAGCTAGGGTCAGAACTTTGAACCATATGGAATTCATGCGTGTTTCAGCTTCCATTGTCGCCGGCATGATCAGGCTGTCGTCGTTGGCCGGGTTGGTGCTGGTCACGGCCTCGGCGCTCGGGGCGGTGAGCTATGAGCGTGAGGTGGCGCCGATCCTGCGGACCTATTGCGCGGGATGTCATAACGACGTCGATCGGGAGGGGGAGTTCTCGGTGGAGACCTTCGCGGCGTTGGCGCAGGGGGGCGACAAGGGCAGGACGTTGGTCCCGGGACAGTCGACGGATTCGCTGTTGATCAAACTGATCGAGGGACGCGCCAAACCCGTGATGCCGCCCAAGGACGAACCGCGCGTGCCGGAGGCGGAACTGGCCGTGTTGCGGCGTTGGATCGATGAGGGGGCCAAAGGGCCGGCCGAAGATCGTTCGATCCTGTCCACGATGAGTGTTCCGGAGGTGGCGGTTCCGCCGGGGCAGGTGCGGCCGCTGACGGCGGCGGAGTTTTCGCCGGACGGGCGCCTGCTTGCGGTGGGGATGAGCGGTCGGGTCGAGCTGAGGGATCCAACAGGGCGGCGTGTGCTGCAGGTGCTGGAAGGAATCGCGGGCAAGGTCAACGCGGTGCACTTCTCGCGCGATGGCCAGCAGGTGATCATCGCGGCAGGCATCGCGGGATTGAATGGCGTCGCCGAGGTGCGGGCAGTGGCCGGCGGGGGACGGGTGATGAGCTTTTCCGGTCACCGCGATGCGGTGCATGACGCCGAGTGGTCACCTGATGGCCAATGGGTCGCGACGGCCGGGTATGACCGGATGATCCGGTTGTGGCGGGTGTCGGACGGTGGCGTGGTGTGGTCGAACTCGGTCCACAATGGCGCGGTGTTCGATCTGGCCTTCGATCCCTCCGGAGCCGTGCTGGCCTCGGCCAGTGCCGACCAGACGGTGAAGCTGTGGCGGGTGCGGGATGGTTTGCGTCTGGACACCCTGAACCAACCGCAGGGCGAGTTGAACCGGGTGCAGTTCTCGCCCGATGGATCGCAGATCTTCGCCGCAGGCGCGGATCGTCGGGTGCACCAATGGCGGTTCGTTTCGCGGGAATCACCCGGGTTGAATCCGGTGGTGGCCTCGCGCTTCGCCCATGAAGCGGCGATCGGGACGATGGCGCTGACGCCGGACGGACGCGGGCTCGTGACGACGGCGTCGGATCGCACGCTGAAGTTGTGGCGGATCCCGGAGTTGGAGGAGGTGGCGTCCTACGTGGTGCAAGCGGATCTCGTCGGTGGCATCGCGGTCGAGCCGGGCAAGGCCGGGTTCGTGGTGGCGCGCATGGATGGTTCGGTGGGCCGCTACCCGGTGACAAAGCTCGGGAAGCCGGAGGCGGAATCCGAGGGGAAGGTGGGTCGGAAGGAGAACACGGCGAAGACGGCGGTGGAGGTCGAGCCGGCACCCTTTGTCACGGAGCGTGAACCCAACGACAGCGTGGACACGGCGGAGTGGGTGCCGTTCCCGGCGCAGGTGGTGGGATCGGTGGGGCGTCCGGGCGACGTCGATTGCTTCGGCTTTCGCGCGAAGGCTGGCGAACCGGTGACGCTGGCGGTCAACGCGGCGCAGGGTGGTTCGGCGCTGGATTCGCGCCTGGAGATCCTCACACCCGATGGGCGTCCCGTGGAGCAGGTGGTGTTGCAGGCCGTGCGTGATTCGTGGTTCACGTTCCGCGGAAAGGACTCGGAGACCATCGACGACTTCCGGTTGCAGAACTGGGCGGAAATGGAGTTGGACGAGTACCTCTACGCCAACGGGGAGGTCGTGCGGCTTTGGTTGTACCCGCGCGGGCCGGACTCGGGATTCAAGGTCTATCCCGGCGAAGGACGCCGCCATACGCAGTTCGGTACCACGGCGATTTCACACGCGTTGAACGAGCCGGCGTACATCGTGAAGGCATGGCCGGCGGGAACGACGCCCGTGCCGAACGGTCTGCCGGTGTTCCGCATTCCCGTCGCCAATGATGATGATCCCACCCGCCTCGCGGGTCGGGACTCCGTCCTGCTCTTTGATCCACCGACGACGGGTCGGTACGTCGTGCGTCTGCACGACACCCGTGGCTTCGGCAGCGCGACCAACTTCACGTACCGGCTTTCGATTCGTCCGCGCCTTCCGGATTTCTCGGTCCGCGTGGAAGGCCTGGACGCGAAGGTGAGCCCGGGCAGCGGGCGGGAGGTGCGATTCGTGGCCACGCGTCGCGAGGGTTTCGACGGACCGATCCGGATCGACGTCGCGAACCTGCCGCCAGGCTTCACGGCCAGCACGCCCGTGGAGATCGAGGCCGGACAGGTGCGGGCGGTTGCGACGGTGCATGCGGCGGAAGGGTCCGTGTCACCCGACGATGCCGCGGATCGCGCGGTTCAGGTCAGCGCCACCGCGGTGATCCAGGGGCGGACGGTGAAGCGGGCGCTCGGTTCGCTGGGCAACCTGCAGGTGGGCGAGCCACCGAAGGTGACCGTGGAAATCCTGCCGGGTCCCGACCCGTCCGTGGTGCGCGGCGGCGGCGCGGAACCGTTGGAGTTCGTCATCCGTCCAGGTCAGACGATCTCCGCGCGTGTGCGGGCCACGCGACACGATTTCAAGGCGCGCATCGAACTGGGGGGCGACGACTCCGGACGCAACCTTCCGCATGGTGTCTACGTCGACAACATCGGCTTGAATGGACTCTTGATCGTGGAGGATCAGACCGAGCGGGAGTTCTTCGTCACCGCCGCGAAGAAGGCCACGCCGGGAACGCGGATGTTCCATCTGCGGGCGTCGGGGGATGGCGGGCAATGCTCGCGCCCGGTGCGCTTGCGGGTGTTGTGAGCGAAAGGTAGCAGACGACGTTAGGAGGCTGAGGGAGAGGTTGAAGATTCAAGCGGTCTCCGTCTTGAAACTTGAAACTGAAAACTTCGAAGTCTTCCCCCCCCGCCTCGTGACCTCGTCAACGCGAGGGAGCTAAAGCGATTCGTTGTCGACGAGAACGGCTCGGAAGTAGCGAGGTGTGGTGGACGGTTCGTGCGGCACGATGGCCATTCCCTCGGCGTTCATGGTGAGGTTGGGAAGCTCGCTGCTCCAGGGGCCTACCGGATCTGGCGCGGATTCGAGTCGCGATCGCGCGCCGGCGAAGGCGCGAACCTCCACGGCTCGAGCAGTGGCGCGGAGGGTTGGTCTGGGCCGGAAGCGAAGGACACCGCCCTTGCCCGCGGGACCGCCGCCCTTTGTCGCGGCATACATCCACCCGGAACTGCCGACGGCGAGCGGAGGGACGAAATCCGATCCCGCATCCGGTTGCAGCTCCAGGTCCAATCGAGGATCGGCGCCGAATTCTCCCGCGGAGACGATGACAGCGAGTGGGGTCCCAGTCCCCTCCGCACGTGTTCCGATGGCATAAAAGCGATGGTCTGGACCTTGGGTGGGAGGCCCCTGCAGGTTCAGCTTTCCAAATCTGGATTCAGGCCATTCCGCGATCACGGTTGTCGTGTGCGATGGGATATGGGTCCGGACCAGTATTGCTCCACCCATCGCGCCGGGAGGCTGCAACAGGCAGTAGAGGTTTCCGTCACGGCCTTTCATGGCACCACCGACTGCCGTTCCGGGGAGGGTGCCGAGAGTTTCGACGCCTCCCCCCCTGAGGGGGACACGGAACAGGCCAGCCAACGGGGAACCACCAGCGCCTTTCGCCGTGATGCCGTAGAGCCATCCGTTGGCGGATTCGACGACGGCACCGATCGGATGATGACCTGCGGAGTCGTTCGCCGGGAAATAGGCGAAGGCCCGCACGGCCTGCTCGGGTGGTTTGAACCGATACACGCACTCGGTTCCGTCCCGGTTGTGGGCAGCTCTGGAAACGCCGTACCAGTACCCGTCGCTGGCCAGGATCAATCCCTTCTGGTCCTTGATCGGGGAAGGTTCGGGCTGTGGAAGCCATCCAACGGGGTAAACGATTCTCAAGTCGGGGGTAAAGTAGGCGATGCCCAGGCCGTTGGTCTGTCCGTTATGTCCCTCCTGGACGAGCCATAGGAGGCCATTCGTTCCTCGCGTGATCCCCGGGTTTCGGTCGATGGCGTTGGCCCACCACCAAGGCACGGCCGTTGGCTCCCAACTCTCGGTGCTTTGACGATAGTACTCCGGCTTCAGGGATTCGGGTATTCCGGCGTCCTGCGTCGGCACGACCACGCTGTCGGGACCAAGGATG
>JBIKWS010000754.1:0-2698 GCA_044356195.1 Cyanophyceae cyanobacterium | reverse complement strand
CGGGCGTACCAGACAACCCGCATCCTCAGCACAGCCACCCTGCTGCTGGAACTCTGGACAAACGGACGTCGGTTCCACGCACTCATCGCCGACGAAAGCGTTCAGTGGCGCACATCCCTCGAAAGCCTCAACCCAACCTTCGCCCTGGCGCTGCCTGCGTACCTGCTCACGCGGCGCTTCCTTCACCTTGCCTCGGTCGAGGCCGCCAACCGGGGGTGGCGCCGCACCCTGATCCACCCGGTGAACATGCGACTCCGGACGCTTGGATTCCTCGGATTCCTGGTGACCGGATCCGTGCTCATCTCCGCCATCAGCCAGGGCGGTGTGCGATTCCTGCCGGATTGGGTCACCCAAGCCACCAACAGCTTCGGCTCCCTCACCATCCTTTTCCTGTTCACCTATCGGTACATTTCCACCGTTGATGAACCCGTCGGCCTGCGCTTCCGCATTCAAGGGTTCACCGCCGTTGTCAGCCTCGGGGCGCTCATCCTCATCACCTTGATCGTCCACTACGCGATCATCGTCCGGCACCAGTTCCAGCCCATCGCGCACCGCACCCACGCCTCCAACCTCGCCGACAACCAATCGATCCTCTGCCATCCCGAAGGCAACGGCTTCCGAGTCACCACGGGGAGCCTGCAATGGGACTCGGCCCCCGGCACCAACTGGGTCAACGCCGAAGCAATCCACACCTCCTTCCAGTTTTCGTTTCCTTTCGCGGGCACAAATTTCAACGAGGCAATCGTCGACAAGAACGGCTTCATCACCCTCGGCCCACGCGGTCAGAACTATGCCGACCTCCGCTGGGCCAACGACCGGCACCCCATGATCGCCCCGGGGTACATCAACCTGAACCCCAATCCAAAACTCGGCGGCCAGATCATGATCCATTCCGGCCCCGACCGTCTCGTCGTCACCTGGCTGAGGCTTCCCGCCTGGGAGCACCCCTCCTTCACACCGACCTTCCAGGCGGTCCTTCATTCCGACGGTCGCATCGCCTTCAATTACCTGGACCTTTCCGACCCCGACCACGACCTCGCCCGTGGCCGCCCCATCCTCCGCTTCGCCGGGATCCTGCTCGGCCGGCAGATTCCACCGGCTCCCTTGGAGGTCTTCAATGGCAGGCCGTCCATCGCCACGACCGATGTGGGATTCATCATCGACCTCAACAACCAGTGGCGTCGGGAGTATACCGCCCTCAGCATTGGCTTCGCGATTGCCTTCATCCTCATCCCGGGACTCGAGGTCCTCCTGCTGGGCTGGATCCTGCGCGCTTCCGTCCTCGCCCCCCTCGAACGACTCGTTCAGGCCGTCCGTTCCATGGAACGAGGCGTCCTGGCCCACGCCCTGCCCGTGACAGCCAATGACGAGATCGCGGAACTCACCCGCGGCTTCAACAGGATGTCTGCCGCCATCCACGACCACTCCGCCGCGCTCATCAAGCACCGCGACGAACTACGGGCGGAAGTCGATCGCCGCACCCGGGCCCTCCAGGACGAACTCACCGAACGCCGCCGCGCTGAAATGCTGGCGGAGACCGCCAACCGCGCAAAGGGAGAGTTCCTCGCCAACATGAGCCACGAACTCCGCACCCCCTTGAACGGTGTGATCGGCACGACCAGCCTCCTTCTCGACACCCCGCTCGAACGGAACCAACGCGAGTTCGCCCTCATCATCCGCCATTCCGGCGAAGCCCTCCTCCAGGTCATCGGCGATGTGCTCGACTTCTCAAAGATCGAGGCCGGTCGCCTGGAACTCACTGCAGCCCCCTTCAGCCCACGCCAACTCCTCCGCGAGACCCTCGACGTCATCGCCCCCTCGGCCGACGCCCGCTCCCTCGAACTCCTCGCCCGCGTGGATTCCGGCGTTCCCGCCCAACTCATCGGCGACCTTGGCCGCATCCGACAGATCCTCCTCAATCTCCTCAGCAATGCGGTCAAGTTCACCGAGCGCGGTGAAGTCGAGATCACCGTCGAAGCCTTCCCCCTCCCGGATGGCCGGTCCGAGATCCGCTGGGCCGTACGGGATACGGGGATCGGAATCGCTCCCGAAATCCAGGAACGCTTGTTCAATCCGTTCGAACAGGGGGACGCCCGCACTTCACGTCGCTTTGGCGGAACAGGACTCGGTCTGGCGATCAGTCGTCGTCTGGCCTCCCTCATGGGCGGCAGCGTCTCCTGCCGCAGCATCCAGGGGTCAGGTTCCACTTTCGTGTTTTCGATGGTCGCAGAGGTGCAATCCCCCGCCCCCATCACGCCCCGACTCGACCACAAAACCCATGGGGTCGTGATCTCCCGGAATCCTGCGACCGGACAATCCATCCTCGATCAACTGCGACAACTCGGCATTCAGGACGCCCATTGTTACCCCGGCATCGACAGTGCCCTCAAAGCCAGCAATTCCTCCTCATCGGAAGCCCCCTTCCTGATCATCGACCCGCACAACACCCACCCCTTCACGTCTTCGGAACTCCAACGCATCCGGCAATCCCCACGCTTCGCACGCAGCCCAGTGCTCCTCCTCGCCCCCAAAACCCGCCCTCCCATAGCCGCGCAGGACGGAGGTCCCGAAATCGACGGATGGTTGCCCAAACCCCTGCTTGCGGACCGTCTCGGGGAATGGCTCCTGGCGAATCCCGTCGGAACAACACACCCCCTTGCGGAAGTGGAGTACGAACGCCGCACGGAAAACCCACCCC